>CAKUXH010000026.1 GCA_934700265.1 uncultured Opitutales bacterium | reverse complement strand
TTATTGGTGTATATGTTGATGATATACAAGTTGGTTTAATTAAGCTCGTGAAAACTTTATGTCCAGATCCGAGCTTCATTTTTAAAACGGAAAAAAATGATTTAGGTCTCGAATTGCGTATTCAACGTCCAAGATTTAGTGGTAGGTCAAGAACCATAGAAATTGCTCCGAGGATACGTTTGAAGCGATAATCTCTGGTGGAAGGAAAGTGTATTTTTACATTATTTGGGCTTAGTTAATTTTGCATATATCATAATGATGTTTTATTCTTAAATATGGTTGGTGAGCTCGAAAACCTTCATGATAAATAGGGAAGAGGTTTTAAAAGAGAAGATCTTTGTTAAGCTGCGTGTTATAAAGTATTGGAAGGTTAGATACTCGCACAATTGCATTGTCTTAGAAAATGCGAGTAGATTTTTTGTTGTAAATGAAACAAATGAGCCTATTGCTTTTATTGTAAAAAAAGTTGTCGTAGTGTTTTTTAGGGAAATTTTTCGATAATCAATGTAGCTTTGTTATATATTTAATAAAGAAGGTTACACGTTGGTGTAACCTTTTTAATTTATTTAAAATAATAGGTTGAAAATAAAAAAATATAGGTATTTACTATAAATATGCAGATTTTTGTACCAAGAGAAAATGGAAAAGAAACGCGTGTTGCTATCACACCAGATACTGTTAAAAAGTTTGTTAACTTGGGGTTGAAGGTTCAAGTAGAAAAAGGTTCTGGCGTTAAGGGATTATTTTTTGATAAAGATTATATAAGTGCAGGTGCACAGATTATTGATCTAGAAGATCATATTAATGCTTTGAGTAATGCAGACATCATTTTACATGTATTACCTTTACCAGTGGAAGATATTAAACATCTGAAGATAGGAGCATGGCATATCAGTTTTTTTGATGCATTTCGTTTTCCTGCTGAATTGGAACAATTTAAAACACAAGGTTCAAATGTGATTAGTTTGGAACGTATTCCACGGACTTCGTTTGCACAAAAAATGGATGCTCTAAGTTCTCAGTCAAGTCTAGCGGGGTATGTTTCTATTTTACAAGGGGTGCAGTATTTGACAAGAACTTTACCAATGATGGTAACTCCAGCTGGAACTTTGCAAGCTGCACGTGTGTTTGTGATTGGCGCAGGAGTTGCAGGTTTACAAGCAATTGCGACTGCTAAACGTTTAGGTGCACGTGTTGAAGCTTTTGATACGCGCCCAGAGGTTGAAGAGCAGGTTAACTCTTTAGGGGCAAAGTTTGTAAAAATAGACTTAGGGAAAACAGAAAGTACGCAACAAGGATATGCAAAAGCCCTTACGGAAGAACAACTGCAACGTCAGCGTGAATTGATGACAGAAACATGTGCACACTCAGATATTGTTATTACAACTGCAAAAGTTTTTGGACGTAAAGCTCCTATTATTATCAATGGTGCTATGCTGAAAGCTATGCGAGCTGGTAGTGTTGTTGTTGATCTTGCAGTGGAAGTTGGAGGTAATACAGAGGGTTTAGTTGCAGGTGAAAATGTCGTAACCGAGAATGGGGTTAATATTTTAGGAGAAGGGTATTGGGAGCGTAAAGTAGCAACATCAGCTTCACAAATGTTTGCAGCCAATCTTTTTGCACTTATAGAACATTTATGGGATAAATCTAATCTTTGTTTGAAAACAGATGAGGAAGATGTTATTCTCAAAGGGTGTTGGTGGTTAAAGCAAGGTCAAGTTCGTTTTTAATGATGGATGAAACATCGTTTCTTTTTAAAAGTGATAAACCGGAGCATGTTCCGTTACCGGAACGTATGCGTCCACAAACTTTAGAAGAAATGGTTGGTCAGTCGCATCTTTTATCGGATAAAAGTGCATTTCAAAATTGGTTAAAAAATAGTGGAGCAGGTAATGTTCTCCTTTATGGGCCTCCAGGTTGTGGCAAAACGACGCTTGCTTATTTGATTGCAAAATACTTGGGGAAAAGGATAATTTCTTTGAACGCAGTTTTATCTAATTTGAGTGATTTGAGGGAAAAAATTAGAGAAGCAGAAGTAAGTGCCGGTAAAGCTATTTTATTTGTTGATGAAATTCATCGTTTTAACCGCTCTCAGCAAGATGTCCTTTTGCCTTACTGCGAAACAGGACGGATTCAATTGATTGGAGCAACGACACATAATCCAGCTTTTTATATAATTCCTCCATTATTAAGTCGAAGCTACATATTTGAACTTAATGGTTTGAATCAAGAAGCTATGGAGAAGATACTTGTAAAATCAATCTCTGATAAGATAAATGGGTTAGGTGCTTTGGATATTACAGTGCCTGAAGCGGTAATTGAGGAGATTGCACGAATAGCAAATGGGGATTTGCGACGAGCGTTAAATTTACTTGAGTTTTTATGCTTAAGTGTTCCAGTAGGAAGCGTATTAAATTTTGAGCAAGTGAAGCAAGAGTTGAATCGTTGGCGTTCAAGCTATAATGCGCGTGAGAATGATCATTATGATATTATTTCTGCTTTTATAAAAAGTGTACGAGGATGTGATCCAGATGCAGCACTTTATTGGCTCGCTCGTATGATAAAGGGAGGAGAAGATCCTCTTTTTATTGCAAGACGCTTGATAATTTTAGCATCAGAAGATGTTGGGTTGGCTGATTCAAGAGGGTTGTCGCTAGCTATAGCAGCTTATAATGCTTGTGAAAAAATTGGTTTACCTGAATGTGCTATTAATCTTTCTCATGTGACTGTTTTTTTAGCTTTAGCTCCTAAAAGCAATAGTGCTTATTTAGCATGGAATCGGGCTAAAGATTTCGTAGAGGCTGGAAATTTACAAAAGGTTCCGAATGCTTTACAACAAACGCCATTGTGTCGAGAAGATCACTACAAATACAGCCATGATTTTGAAGTTAATGTTTCTGGACAAAGTTATTGGAACGAAAATTGCCAATTTTATCATTTAAAGCCGGTAGGTGCAGAGAAAAATTTGGAAAATTTGTATCTGTATCGTAAGCAGCTTAAGGAGAAATTGAATGGTAAATAATTCAATAGATTATAAATACTTTGATCCTGAAACTTTTCAAGTAGAATTTTGTCTTTTTAAGACATTAGATTCAACTCATAAATTTGCTTTGCAACAAACTTGGTTTGATCGAATGGAGCCAAATCATCTTATTGTTGTTTTTGCGGGAGAACAGTTGCAGGGGGTTGGTTCTCATAACCGTATTTGGCGATCTTCAGGCGTAGATTTTCACGCTAATTTGGTTTTTTTAACGGATAAGGTAATGCCGTTTTCTCAATTAGCTGCTATTACAGTTTGTCAATTTTTAAATGTTTTTACAAATGAAAAGTGCGTATTTCAGTTGAAATGGCCCAATGATATTTATGTAAATCATAAAAAAATTAGTGGATGTTTATCTTATGTTCGTCGTTGGAATGAAGTCTATTGGGTTACGATAGGGATAGGGATTAATTTTAATTTAAATGAGTATGTAATTAAAGAAATTGATCAACCTGTAACTTCATTAAAAATTTTATTTAGAAATAGTGAAGATTATTCATTGCAAGAATTAAGTGTGTGTGCTCGGGATTTTGCAGATCTTTTTATGAGAAATTTGTATTGGTATCGACGTGTAGGAGCTAAACAGTTTTTTAAGGATTGTCGTGACTATTGGATGTATCTTAATGATAATGTTAATATTTATGATGAAGATCGTCGGCAATGGGTGAGTGGGGTATTTGAAGATGTTTCTGAAGAAGGGTGTTTATTGTTAAAACCTTTGGCAGGAGGAGAATGTATTCGAGTAATGAATGGTACTAAAATGCATTTGGCTGATAAGCAACTTGATAGTTATAAAGGATTTATTGATAACTTATTATAAAATATCATTTGTCTTTAAGTATTCAGTAAGTTTTTATTTCAAAAATTAAGAATAAGATTTTTTCAAATGTTTTTAAAAAAAATGTTTGTCAAGAATAAGAATTTTGTATTTGATAAATAAACAAGTAAAGTTGCTTGAGTGGTGAAATTGGCAAACACGCCAGACTTAGGATCTGGTGCCGAGAGGTTTAAGGGTTCGAGTCCCTTCTCAAGCACCAGAGTATGGGTGTTAGCATGGCCTGAAAATGGATGTATGTTATGAGAGGATCATTTTATTTGTTTTTGTTTTTATTTTTAGTAACATTTTTAATTCATAAACCTTTTAATATACATAGTGCAAGGCAGCTTTGGTTGATTCGTTTGCATTATGGATTGGAACGGTCGGTTTTAATACAACTTTTGATTGTTATTAATCAGTGGTTTAAGTCATAAAAGTTTTGAAAAGGCGCTTGACAAATGAGCGAAACTATTGCTTTATTAAATTGCTTATTAACATAAAAAGTGTTGTAGGTTTTATAATTTAAATTTTAAAAATATGGCATTAAAAATACGTTTACAACGTTACGGAGCAAAACATAATCCTACTTATCGTGTAGTTGTTGCAGAATCTGCAATGCGTCGCGATGGTCGTTCGGTTGAAGTTTTGGGATTTTACAACCCTATTGCTAAGGGAAATACTGAGAAAGTTAAATTGAATGTAGAACGTGCAGATTATTGGGTTTCTCAGGGAGCGCAATTGACAGATACTGCTCGTCATTTATTAAAAATTTCTCGTAAAGCCTAGTTTTTGTGTAATGAAGATAGATGTTTTAACGCTTTTCCCAAAAATGCTTGATGGTTTCGTTTCAGAAAGCATCTTGGGGCGTGCTATACGTGAACATCTTGTAGATCTTCAAATACATAATTTGCGCGATTGGTCAAGAGATTTGCATCATACCGTTGATGATCGTCCTTTTGGGGGAGGAGCGGGTATGGTGTTGCAACCAGGTCCTTTGTTCGATGCAATAAAATCTCTAACTACGGATACTACTCATGTAGTTTATCTGTGTCCTGATGGTCAACCTTTAACAACAAAAAAGGTTAAGATGCTTGCGTCAAGGTCTCATCTATTGTTAATTTCCGGGCACTACGAAAGTATAGATGAAAGGATTCGAAAGACTTGCATTAATGAAGAAATTTCAATCGGAGATTATGTGTTGACTAATGGGACATTGCCGTCGGCTGTGCTGATAGATGCAGTTATGCGGTATGTGCCTGGTGTTTTAGGTGCGGAACAATCTTTGGATCAGGATAGTTTTAGCAATGGATTGTTATCGTTTCCACAGTACACTCGGCCAGTTAGTTTTGATGGGGAAGAAGCCCCAGAAATTTTGTCGTCTGGAAATCATGAAGCGATTGCACGTTGGCGTTTAGAACAGCAAATGCTGCGAACCATTCATCGTAGACCAGATTTAATCTTTAATTAATAAATATAAAATGAGCCAAGCTATTCTTAATGAAGTTACTGCAGATCAAGTAAAAAATATACATAACCCTTTTAAAGTTGGAGATGAGGTTTCTGTTTCCATTCGTGTTAGCGAAAATGGGAAAGAACGTATCCAGGTGTTTACAGGGATTGTAATTTCTCGTAAAGGATCTGGAATTTCAGAAACTTTTACCGTTCGTCGGGTTGTTTCTGGTTTTGGAGTAGAACGTGTGTTTCCTTTACAATCGCCCAACATTTCTAAAATTGAAGTCACAAAAGAAAGTGTTGTTTTGCGTTCTGCAAAAATGTACTATTTACGTGGCCGTATTGGTAAAGCCGCTAGTCAGGTTAAAGAAAAGCGTTTTGCTGCTACTAAATAGTTGCCATATCTGCACAACGCATGTGTAGAGCTTTTAAGAGAATGGCATATGTGAATATGTCATTTCTTTGGCTTATTTTGAAGCGTATTTCAAAGAGATGAAGTGCGCTATTTGTGTTTAGGTTTTGTTTTTGTGCAAGATAAAGGCAGTCTAAAAGTTCCCAAATGTAGCGTTGTTCTTCGGTAATATAAATGCATTTATCTTTTTGTAAAAAAGAAAATAAAGGACCGCAAGGTGCAGCGTGAAACATATGCAAATCCTGTAGCCAATTTTTTATATTAAATCGTTGAAAATTTTCTTCGAAGCTAAAGAAACAGCTTACATCTGATTGGGGAATTAATAGGAGTTTTAAAATATCTTTCGACCATGTTGATGAAAAGCAAAGGTGATGAATTTTGCAGAAATCTTTAGCTGATATATCATTATCTTTTTCAATTTGATGCCATAGTTTTAAAAAATTTGTCTTTATTGATGTGTGAGGGGGAAGAGTGTTTATAAAATATCGGCATGTTTTTAAAAGTTTAGGATAGGTTGCTAAAATGGTAATCAAGTTTTCTTTTTTTATAGAATGTCCTGATAACAAAATTAGATCGATCTGATCTGCTTTTAGACAAGAAGAAAATAGAAATAAGTGTATTATAATCTGAAAAATTTTCATGTTAAATAAAATCGGTCATATTTTATAAATATTTAGGGGAAATTTTTTTTGTTAAAATGATTGGCATAAATTTTTCTTTTTGAAAAATATACATGTATGAAAAAATTTCTATGGTTAAGTACATTGTTATTACTTCCTTCTATCTTGGGAAGATCACCATTTATTTCTGCTTTGAAGCCTTTTTTGAAGGCGCATGTTACTTTATCAGAGGCAGGTTTTTCTTTAGCTTACACGTTGGGTACGTTGTTTGCTAGTTTTTGTTTACCTTTAGTGATTTGTTTTTTGGGAAAGTCGTTTCAATTAAGAAAGAGTTTTCAGAGCGTTTATTTTATTTTTGCAGTTAGTTTGCTGATAATTTTAGGAATAACTAATAAAGAATTAGATTCACGGGTATCTTTTATTTTTTTGGTAATAGCTTATTGGGGGCTTCGTTTATGTGGACAAGGGTTATTACCTGCTTTGACACGTACTTATACAGCTTCTATTTGTGAAGATCGTCAATGTGCTTGGGTAGGAATGTTGCATACTACATTGGTTGTTTGTTTTGGCGGAAGTGTTTTGTTTGTTTTATCAAAGTTCGATCTTTTTAAATTTTGGAATTGTATTCTTACTTGTTGGGTAATTACTTTTATGATGATTGTTGTTTTTATATCTCATAATTTACCAAGAATACAATCTTTACAGGCACAGTCTTTTAGGAAATTTGGGTTAATTTTAAAAAATTTCCCGAGTTTATTTAAATGGGGGGTGTTAATGATAGCGTTACAAAATTTGCAGGCAACAGCTATCGCATTTCATTTGTCAGAATTTGCAATAGAGCAAAAAATTCCATTAGCTGTTATATTCCAAGTTTTTTTACCAATAGGTTTGTTGGAGCTATTGTTTAATCCGTTAATTGCGTGGATATATAGCCGTTATCGTTCGAAACAGATATTTTTAGGGCTTATTGTTAATTTAATTTGCCTTAATATTGCTATTATTTTTTTATCTGAGCCAGTTGGGAAAATAATGTTTGTTTTAACAAGTGCCTTGGGGTGGAGTTTTAATCATATTTTATCTTATAGCCTTCCAGCGTGGACGCTTTCAAAAGAGCAGCATGCTATTGGTTATGCAACTTTAGGTGGGTATGTTTGTTTATTCAGTGCAATAGGGCCATTTGCTTATAGTTGCTTGGCTACTTGGCTAGGGAATTATACTGCCGTTAATATAGCGATGTTGAGCATAAATGGTTGCATTTTTTTCACGAGTTTATGGTTCAAGACTCGGCGAATTTAAGAAATTGTTGAAATTACTGTCAGACGATTCAAAGCCTTTTTCATTAATATTTAAAGAATTAGCTTTTCCTATTGCAAAGTTAAAAACTTGTTCGGTAATCCATGGCTGTATAAGATTGCGAAAAGTATTGTCCTGAATAAAGTTCAAATTTGAATTAGGAATAGTTATGGTGTAAGTATTAGGAGTTATTCTTCCGTTAGAGTGTGTTTTGCATTTTAATAATCCTTGTTGAGTTATAGTAAAAACACAGTCTTTTCCATTATTAAGGCTGCATTTGATTAGATTAGATGTGAATTCTGGTTTTGTGTTGGATTTGGGTATTTGAATTTTACCGATACTAGAATTTTTTGCGGTCCATTGTTTTTCTTCAGATGGAGCATAATATTGTAATGACCAATTAGGATTATTGTCTCTTATAAATGTGCAAAAGATACCTTCAGAAGGCAAATGTGCAAATGACTGAGAAAATTCGGGATAAAATTTAGTTATTTGGTCCACTGAGTTTTGGTATATAGGCATTCCAGATACATAATTATAACTTGGGTAAATACTGTCTGCAAATTCTTGTAAACCTAATTGTATCGATGATGAAATGTAGAATGCAAGTTCGATAGGAGGATTGTCTTTAGGTATGTTTAAGTTTTGTATAAAAGTATAAAACATAGAATTTTTTTCAATTCTTAAATGATTTTGCAAAGCTTCTTTTAATCGATCATAAAATAATCCCATGTGAGTAAAGCAACAAGGACACATATCTCGGGTTGTAAATCCATGAATTTCAATGCGAGTTATTTGAGTAGGATTAAGAAGTTTTAGCGAATGTATATCTCGAAAATCAGCTAAAAAACTAAATTCGCTATCAGTTGTGCGTAAATTTTTGTGAGATAGTACGAAGTTTTTTATTTGCTTTTGTAGTACGATAAAATTTTGATTATTTAAGCTAATCAAATTATTATGAAAAACTTTTACATCTTGTATAAGGTGTTCTATATGAACGCCCCAAAGGGTTTTTAAAGGACTAATAGCACTTTCAAAGGCTTTTGTATTTGAAGAAGTATAATGTTTATTAAATATTTCTTGAATTTTAACTTCTTCTTTTTCATTTTTTACATGAACTTTTATTTGTACGCAAAATTTGTTTTTTGTATCTCCTTGAATAGGACGTGAATTAAAATCATTTTTCTTCATCATTATATGAACTATTTGTTGGTTCTTTGTTAATTTCTTAAAGGGTACTCATAACTGAATAGTTTATAGGTCAGTAAAAAAAATAGAAAAATTGATTTAATTTTTATTACATCCATAATAAAAGTAATGTAATAATCTTGACAGGAAAAGTCAATATGGTTTATAAAATTCGTATGAGATTTGTAACATTAGTTTATTTTGCTTTGTGTATGTTTAGCATTTGTCCTTGTTTAAAAGCAGAGACGTGGGCTGAAGAAAAGATGGGAAATATCGTTAAAAATGTGGGAATTGATGTTGATGATATTTTGGCGCACAAAATTAACTTGATAGAGAACAATTGGGATATAATCAGTGGTTTTACCTTACCAGGGAAAAAATATCAGAAGATTGCTACTTTATTGTGTTGTATTTTTAGGGTTGTTAATATTGTAAGTGCGGAAAATGTTTTTAGTGTTACGGAAAGAATTTTGATAAGAAAAATAGAAAATGGTGGATCTTATGAACAGGAGTTTTCTCGATTGTTAGATATAATAAAAGAAAAAGCAAAAAGGATAGAAAATGGCCTTCGTGCATTTCAGAAAGCGCAAGATTCTGTTGCATATTACAATGAAAATGGTGAATGGCCATACGATGACGATGGGGGTTATACAGTAGAAGATTTTTTAAACGATGAAGATGAAGAAGGTACAAAGCCAGTGATACCAATGTCAGAGAGTGGTTCTAGTTCAATACAGAATTCGAACGAGACATCACCACAAAAAGATGCAGTTCAAGAAAAGACTTCGGTGCTTCGTTCTATTCCTATGGAAGTAGAGTAAGATAAATGTTAATGAAAATAGAAGCGCTGAGCTCAAATGTGATGGTTGTTTGAATTGGAAAGCATGTTTTTAAGAGGTAGTTATATATCGGCAAGGGGGCTCTTGCCGATGTTTTATTTAAAGTAAAAGTAAGAGAAATTTGTAATAATATTGTTTTGATGATTGCCTGATTTGATATTTTTGGCATGTAAAATGCTGCTAAATAGGTGTCATGACAGGTATATCAGAATCATTGGGAGCTAATTATAGCTTAGCAAAAAAACAGATGGATGCTGTAACTTTACGGCAGAAGGCTTTAAGTGCGAACATTGCAAATTCACAGACACCGCATTATAAACGGCAAGATGTGGATGCAAATTTTGAAAATCATTTAGCAGCGTTATTGGAACAAGGTGCAGTTGGAGAGTTTGAAGATGCGACCCCTGTTTTAAAAACAGATCTTACTGGTTCTACGAATGCTTCAGGTAATAATGTTGAGTTGGATCGTGAGTTATTGCGAATGAATGAGAATAACTTGCGTCATCAATTTCTTTTAAAGGTAGCTGATGATGCCTTAAAAATTACACGAAGTGCCATAACAGGTAACGCTTTCTAAATTAAGAGGTAATTATGTCGAATTTGATTTCAGGATTAGATATGTCAGCTAATGCGTTGGCAGCTCATAAGTTACAAATGCGATTAATTTCTGAAAATATAGCTAATGCACAAACAACAAAAGGTCCTAACGGTAAACCTTATCAACGGAAAGTACCTGTTTTTGAAAGTATTTTAGATAATGAAGGTGTTTCTTCTGTTCATGTAAAAGAAATAAAAAGTGATAAAACGATGGGGGATGTGGTTTATAATCCAGGGCATCCACATGCAGATAAAAATGGTATGGTGCAGATGCCGAATGTGAAGATGTCGAAAGAAATGGTAGATATGATGGTTGCCTCGCGGTGTTATGAAGCAAATTTAAAAGCTTTTAAACTTTCTTATTCGATGGCTCAGAAAACATTACAACTTGGCAAGTAATATGCTATACATATAGTTGAGGAAAATTTTTATGGAAATAGGAAAATTTGGATCCAATTCGTTATTTCAACAAAATGTTATCGATCGTTTACCGTTAAAACCATCGACACGACAAGCTTGGGATGCTGCAAAGCAGAATTTGGCGGAGGTGTTAGGTTCAACCAATCACGATACGATTAGATTGGGGAATGTTGAAGCGGGAGATAGCAAAAATTTAGTTGGAGCAGAAAAACCGATAGAGAATTTTGTTAATTGGGTTGATAATAAACAGCACATAGCCCAGGAAGCAACATTTGATGTTTTAAGTGGTCGTTCCGATAATTTGCATCAAAGTGTTTTGGCGACGCAAGAAGCAGGGATTGCTTTTACGCTGCTTTTAGAGATGCGTAATAAGCTCGTTGAAGGTTTTAAAGAATTGACACGAATGTCTATTTAATAAACGTAAATGCGTACATTTGTAGAACAGATTAAGGATTTTTGGCAACAATTGAAAGCGGGACAAAAGATGTCACTTTCCGCATCAATATTTGCTATAATTTTAGGATTTTCTATTTTTTTATATTGGATCAATAAACCGCAAATGCAACTTTTATATGGAGGTTTATCTTCAAAAGATATGGCAGAAGTTGTTGCATTGTTAGAAGAACAGGGCATCCCTTATCAACTGACCAATGGTGGACATTCAATTTTAGTGCCTCAAAAATCTGTTTACAATATTCGAATGAATTTAGTTGAAAAAGGTGTTCCTGCAGGTTCAGGTGTTGGATATGAAATCTTTGATAAAATCTATGTGG
>CAKUXH010000025.1 GCA_934700265.1 uncultured Opitutales bacterium | reverse complement strand
GTTTTAAACTTCGCCAGTAAATACCTCCATCGATCGTTATTATGTTAACGGATTTAACAACGATCCAACCCCCTACCCAACCGAGTACGTTCGAAAACATTGTCAAAAAAGGCATCATAAGTAATCCCCCCAATACCCGCGGCATCACTAGTAAACGTACAGGGGAAAGATTCATTGTTTTTAAGGCATCAATTTCCTGATACACAGACATAGATGATAATTCTGCAGTTATCGCAGATCCTACACGTCCTGTTAAAAGGAAAGCTGTCATTAATGGACCTAACTCTCGACACATAGATAAACCAACTATGCTGCCCAAAAAACTTTGAACCCCCGGTAATTTGCTTAAGCTATAACCAGTTTGTAAAGCAAGAATACCTCCCATAAATAAGCTAAGAATACCTACAATAGGTAATGTTTTGTAGCCCATGTTACAACTATGCTCAATGCAACGATGCCATTGCCGTGGAAGAAAACGTAATTCTCTTAATGAACTCCACAACAAAGCAAAAGCATATCCCCAATCTTTTAAAATCTTCATAATAATTTACTATCTTTCATGGTTTTTTTAGAGTTTTTCAATGGTATCCAAAACAAACGACAAGTTGTTTCTCCTTTAACTTTTCTACATTCTAACAACCCTTTTAATAATGAAAATAGCCTTTCTTCAGTTGTGTTTTTATAATCTATCACTCCTGACCAATGAAAATAAACATCCCTTCCCTTACGCTCTTCTCTTATCCAATTAAATAAAAAAGACTGCTTTATAACATCATTATTTTTATCGTAACGAAACAAATTAAAAAAGGGTGTATATAAATCACGTACCATTTGATTTGATTGGAAAAATACTTCAAATGGACTCAACATTTGCATTTGTTCATGTCCTTGACCATTATTCCAATAACTATATATCGGCCAAAAATGAGTTTTATTTCCTAAAATTTTACCATTTGTGTGATTTTTTTGCTCTTGATGCCAAAAAATAAAGTATAAAAATTGCTCTTGATGAAAATCTATACCTTTCTCTTGCCAATTTTGCTGCTTAATAAAAGGCCATAAATACCATGTTTTACTAGACTTTCTATGTTTATTTTCTGAATAAGTGTAAAAAGGTCCCCATCGATTAATTAAACGATCATCTCCTTTTGCTTGAACCCATAATGGCCATAAAATTCGATGTTCTTCGTAATGTTTATCATATTCGTGACGATGTCCCCAAATAGGCCAAACAATCGATAAATCTTTTATTTTTGGTGTTTTTTCATAAGCATAAAACGGAAGAAAACCTCTCTTTATAGTATTTTTATCAAAATCTTTTCGGTGATATATTAATGGCCAAAGCATATATCGATCGTCATAAACACCTTTTTGATAAAAATGACCTCCTATCGGCCAAAATCCAAATCCATGACTGATACCACATCGATAATTCATAATAGGCCACGGGAACCAGTAATTCATTGTTTGATTATTGATTGTTTTAACCCAAAACGGCCATAAAAACCAATCAGCACGATCTTTTCCCAAAAACGTTTTAACAGTCCCACATAAAGGCCATACTGCAGCATAATCATTCTCTTGTCCGAAACCTTTTTTAAAAAAATAAAATGGGAAAAATTTTCCTTCAGCATAGGTTTGTTGCTTATGAAAATGAATATCGTAGCTAAATAAACCTAAAAACGTTCGCCAATAAATACGATTTTTTTCATAATTACATTGTCCCAATGGATAAAAGAAAACATCTTTAAATTTACCATCATATTCATAATACCAAACAGCAAAAGGTGGATAAACTTGCTTCGCTTGTACCTGTTTGTTTCTATCTTTTAAATAATTTAAATATTTTTTTGCAAAAACATTATTTATGCTTATAATTAATAAGCTAATGATGCACAAAAAAAAACTAAGCCCCCTTTTTCTCATCTTATTTAAATTTTACGTATTTTTTAATGTTTTGTCAATTAGTTTTTTACGATGATAAGTAAGATCAACCCCACAAAATGGCTGATTGAATTCATTAAAACTAAACCGCTAATAATGAGAAATTGGTAATCCTGATGTTTGCAAGTAATTTATTTTATAATTTCAAAAACTTTTTTATACATATTATTGACGAAAGTTAATATTTGTCGCTGAATAGAATGGTTATGGTTCTCATGGAAAAAACATATATACCCGCAGATATTGAGGAAAAATGGAATAAATACTGGCAAGAAGCTCACTGCTTTGAAGCAAAGCATGATGGCAAACCTACCTTCACCGTTTTTATGCCACCGCCTAATGTCACTGGAATATTACACATGGGCCATACACTCAATAATACCATCCAGGATGTTTTATGCCGTTGGGCACGTATCAATGGCAAGGATGTTCTTTGGATTCCTGGAACCGATCATGCTGGAATTGCAACTCAAAGCAAAGTTGAAAAAGTTTTAAAAAAGGAAGGTTTATCTCGGCAAAAACTGGGACGTAAATCTTTCCTACAACGCGTACAAGCATGGCGAAAAGAACACGGTAATATCATTTTTGAACAATTAAAGACCTTGGGGGTTTCTTGCGATTGGAGCCACGCTACTTACACTTTAGATCCAGAATATTCTCGAGGCGTTTTAACAGCTTTTGTTAAGCTTTATGAACGCGGATATATCTATAAAGGCAAACGTTTAGTTAATTGGTGCCCTGTTTCACAAACCGCATTAAGTGATGAAGAAGTCATTATGAAACAAACACCTGCTTTTTTATACACCTTTAAATATCCAATTGTAGAAAAACCAGGAACTTTTTTAAATATTGCAACAACTCGCCCAGAAACAATTATGGGAGATGTTGCTTTAGCTGTACATCCCGATGATCCTAGATATCAAGCCCTTGTTGGTTTACATGCCCAATGTCCATTCGATGAAAAACGTACAATTCCAATTATCACGGATTCAGTTGTTGATCGTGAATTTGGAACAGGAGCTCTTAAAATTACACCTGCTCATGATCCTATCGATTTTTCAGTTGGACAACGTCACAATTTACCTTTCATCGAAGTTTTAAATGAGCGTGGTATTATTAATAAAAATGGTGCCCCATTTGAAGGCATGGATCGTTTCGAAGCAAGAAAAGCGGTCGTTAAAACTTTAAAAGAAAAAAATTTACTCTTAGAAGAAAAACCTTATGATCATGCAGTTGGCTATTCTGAACGCGCTGATGTGCCAATAGAACCACGTTTATCAGAACAATGGTTTGTACGTTATCCTAAAATCGAAGAAGCAAAAGCAATTGCTGAAAAAAAACTTATCAATTTTTGGCCGCAACGATGGATAAAAACTTATCTCCATTGGTTAGAAAATATTCAAGATTGGTGTATTAGCCGCCAACTCTGGTGGGGACATCGTATCCCAGTTTGGTACAATAAATCTGATAAAAATATTTTACATGTATCCGTAAATGGACCTAACGATCCAGAAAATTGGGAACAAGATCCAGATGTTATGGATACGTGGTTTTCCTCTTGGTTGTGGCCTTTAGGAACACTTAATTGGTTAAGCAATTCCGTAAAAGATAAACAATTCTTTAATGACTTTTTCCCAAGCAATACCTTAGTATCAGGTCCAGATATTCTTTTCTTCTGGATTACACGAATGATCATTGCCTCTTTGGAGTTTTTAGAAGATCGCCCTTTGGAACAACGTATACCTTTTAAAAACATTTATCTAACTGGAATTGTACGAGATTCAATTGGACGTAAAATGTCAAAAAGTTTAGGAAATTCACCAGACCCTCTTGATTTAATTCGCGATTTTGGAGCAGATGGCGTTCGCATAGGGCTTCTTTCCATTGCCCCTCAAGGACAAGATATTCGTTTTGATGATCGTTTTCTGACCCAAGGAAGAAATTTTTGTACAAAGCTATGGAATGCTTGCCGCTTCCGGCAAATGCAAGGTAACATACAAACTTATCAAACACTAAATGATTTATTAAGTGCTATAAAAGCCTATGGTCCCCTATCTATCTATGATAACCATTTACTTTCAGTTCTCCATCAAACAATGCTAGAATATGAAAAATTATTATCTAAGTATGAATTTAGCTCTGCGATTAAGCTCTTACAGCAATGCTTCAAAAACGTTTTTTGCGACTGGTATCTTGAAGTACAAAAACATCAAGTAAAACATTGTTTAGCTGTTCAAGATTTATTTTTAAGGCAAATACTTATTATGCTTGAACCTTACGCTCCTTACATCACAGAAGAGTTATGGACTCAATTAAGCTTAGGCTCTGATCTGATTCAAAATGCTGGATGGGATCCACAAAGTCTAGAACATTTTTTACAACAACACAATACCTTTGATATAGTTACTATTAACTCTATTGAACAACTAAGAACACTTGTAAGCAAATTACGCGCCTTTAAGGCCGAAAATGGGGTTGCTTCAAGTAAAACCGAAAGTATGGTTGTTATTTTAGAAGAAAAATATAAACATTTATTTCAACAACATGAACAATTAATAACGCAATTAGTTGGTTTACAAACTTTATCTATCGTCAACGATATTCCAGAAGCAATGCCAAAGATAGTTACTTTGTGGGGTACATTTTTCCTTCTTTTAAAAAAGAAAAATGCAAATGATACAGAAGCTATTCAAAAAGAAATTGAAGAATTAAACAAGCATATCGCTTCAGCAGAACAAAAACTTTCTAATGAACGATTTACAGCCCATGCTCCTGAAAATGTTGTTGCTGGTGTTCGAAAACTAATGGAAGAAAATATACAAAAGAGAGAAGCTTTAAAGAAACTCTTAGTATAAATATGGATTTTAAGCTTTCATTTTTTTGAAAATATGTTAAAGTAGAACTTTCTAATATAAACTATGTTGAACTTGTCTGAGCGTATCGTAATCACAGGAGTTGGACTAACGGCTCCTAATGGTAATTCATTAGCTGAATTTAGAAAAAACCTATTGGAAGGTTTTGCACAAATTCAGCGAATCGATATGCGGTACATGGGACTTGTTTTAGCAGGTGTTTGTTCATTTAATGCAACCGAATATCAAAGTAAAAAAGAATTAAGAACGGGAACACGTGCTGGAAGCATTGGTATTTACTGTGCTCATAAAGCTTTAGAATCCAGTGGTCTTGATATTAAGCAAATGGATAAAAGCCGTATCGGTATTTATGTTGGAATTACTGAACATGGTAATGTTGAAACAGAAAATGAAGTTTACCAAATCTCAAAATTTGGTTATGATACACGTTTTTGGAATCACCATCATAATCCTCGTACGGTTGCTAATAATCCAGCAGGTGAAGTTTCTATAAACTTAGGTATTACTGGCCCTCACTATACGATTGGTGGCGCTTGTGCAGGTGGAAATCTTGGTCTTATTCAAGGTGTACAAATGTTGCGTCTTGGAGAAGTTGATATGGCTCTTGTTGGCGGTGTCAGCGAAAGTATTCATACGTTTGGGATTTTTGCTGGATTCAAAAACCAAGGTGCATTAGCCGATCATAAAGATCCAAACAAAGCAAGTCGTCCTTTTGACAAATCACGTAATGGTATTGTTATTAGTGAAGGTGGATGCTTTTTTACCCTTGAACGTTTAGACGCAGCTTTAGCGAGAAAAGCAAAAATTTACGGCGAAGTTGTAGGATATGGAATTAATTCTGATGCGGAAAGTGCAGTCTTACCTTGTAGTCAAAGACAAGTAGAATGTGTTCAATTAGCATTAAATAAAGCAGGATTAGCTCCACACGATATAGATATTGTTAATACACACGCAACTTCAACTATTTTAGGTGATATTAAAGAATGTAAAGCCTTACAAGAAGCCTTTAAAAATGCACCTAACACATACTTTAACAATACAAAAAGTTTCATCGGACACGCTATGGGAGCTGCTGGCTCTCTAGAATTAGCTGGGAATTTGCCTGCATTTGAAGATCATTTTATTCATCCAACAATTAATATTGATGAACTTGATCCAGAGTGCGCTCTTAATAATCTAGTTATCAATCAACCGAAGCATTTACAAAAAGTAGATACAATTCTTAACAATTCATTTGGAATGTTAGGAATTAACTCCGTTGTAATTGTTCGACGTTATGAAGTTTAACCTTTAATTAGACAAACAATGGAAAAATCAGACATTCGTAAAATTATTATTGATATTATTGCAGAAATCGCTCCAGACGAGGATTTAAGCAACTTAAAAGACGATATTCGTTTGCGCGATCAACTCGAATTAGACTCTATGGATTTTCTAGATATCGTCATGGAACTTCGTAAACAATATAATATCGAGGTACCAGAAACCGATTATCATCACTTAGAATCTTTACAGTCATGTGTTGAGTATTTGCTTCCAAAATTTAATAATAAATAATATCTTTATACAATTTGATGAAGGGTATTAAATAAAGTAATTCCCTTCATTTTAAGTTATATTTATAGAAAAATGAAAAACAAAATATTAAAGATATTGTTCATTGCTTTATATCGTTTATTGTTTTTCCCTATCTTTGTTTTAGTGCTGCCTTATTACTTTTTCCGAATGCTTAAAAGAGGTGGATATAAAACATGTTTTTTTCATCGATTTGGATTTGTTCCCAAAAATACTTGTGAAAATATCATTTGGATTCAAGCTGTCAGCGTCGGAGAACTGGAAGCTATAAAGCCTTTCTTAGAAATTTTAAAATCAAAAAAGATTCCTGTATATTTAACAACAACAACTTCAACAGGATTTCAAGTTGCACATCAAAAATATTCTCAATTAGTAAACAATATTGCTTATTTTCCTCTTGATTTTTGGCTATTTTCAAAAATTGCTTGGGAACGTATACATCCAACTAGAGCTATTTTAATGGAATCAGAACTTTGGCCAGAACATTTGCGTCAAGCTCAAGTTCATAATGTTCCGCTTTATATCATCAATGGACGTTGTTCTGATAAAACTTTTCAACGCTACTGTTGGTTTTTACCTATAGCAAAAATTTTATTCGGGTATGTTTCTAAAATTTTTTCCGCCAGTAATTTAGATACAGAACGGTTTAAACAACTTTGTCCTAACTCTACAAACATTGAAACTTTTGGTAATTTAAAAGTAGATGCAGCCTTGCAACATTTATCTCAGAGCACTTCTTCAATTCAACGTTCTGATATTGGTAAAAGTTGGAAAAATGCAATAATTATTTTAGGTGCCTCTACCTGGGAAGGTGAAGAAAAACTATTAGCAGAAATTTTTTTAAGAGCAAAAAAAGAATATAAAAATTTAAAATTGTTGCTTGTTCCTCGGCATGCAGAACGCGGGCCACATGTTTTTTCTCAGCTCAAATCATATACAGATAAAATTTGTTTGAGAACTTCTCCTATATCAGATGTAGATATTTACATTGCCAACACAACTGGTGAGTTAAAACATTTCATTCAATTGGCTGATCTTATTTTTGTTGGAAAAAGTACTGGAAATAACTTTGGAGGGCAAACCCCTATTGAATCTGCTGCTGCAGGTAAACCAATCGTTTATGGACATCATATGGAAAACTTTCGAGCTATTTGCAAAAGCTTAGAACAGGCCCATGGTGCTTATCGCTGTAAAGATACTAAAGAAGTTGAATCACAATTGCTCTTTTGGTTAAAAAATCCACAAGAGGCTGCCAAATACGGACAAGCTGCCAAGCAATGGACAAAAAATAATTATGGTACAACCCAAAGAATTATCGAAAAGTTATTTCCATAAATTACATAAGTAAAAATATTAAAAAACTCACGATTAATCGTGAGTTCATATTTTATACACGATAACGCTTAAGTGCACGAATCATCGCGGCCCCAATATCTGCTGGATGTTCAGCAATTTCAGCACCAGCTGCTTTTAACGCCTGAATTTTCGAGTCGGCAGTTCCTAAAGCTCCTGAAACGATAGCACCTGCGTGCCCCATTCGTTTTCCTTTAGGTGCAGAACGACCACCAATAAAGGCTGCAATTGGTTTTTTAATATTTTTACGAATATAATCAGCAGCCAGCTCTTCCGCAGAACCACCGATTTCTCCAATTAAAATAATACCTTCTGTTTGAGGGTCTTCATTAAAAGCTTTCAAAACATCAATATAACTTGTACCAATGATAGGATCACCACCTATCCCTACCGTAGTAGATTGACCATATCCTTTTTCTGTTAATTGCCAAACAGCTTCGTAAGTAAGCGTTCCAGAACGTGATACAATACCAATACTGCCTTCTTTGTGTATAGATGCAGGCATAATTCCAATCTTGCATTTTCCAGGGGCCATTACGCCAGGAGAATTTGCGCCTATAAGACGTGTTTTACTTCCCATAAGCTTACGTTTAACAATTATCATATCTTGAACAGGAATTCCTTCTGTTATACAAATAACCAACGGAATCTCTGCATCTATCGCTTCTAATATAGAATCAGCAGCCAAATTTGGTGGAACTAATATCATTGTTGCATTTGGATAAGTTGCCTCACAAGCTTCTTTTACAGTATTGAATACTGGAATACAACCGTGAACCATTTGACCTCCCTTCCCAGGGGTTACGCCTGCAACAATTTTTGTACCATAATCTAAGCATTGTTTTGAATGAAATAAGCCTGTTTTTCCGGTAATTCCCTGAACAAGCACACGTGTATTTTCATCAATAAAAATACTCATAATGATACCTCTTTTATTTTGTTAACAATCGTTTCAGCAGCTTGCGCTAAATCATCAATTGGGATAAGCGCCAACCCACTTTCATTTAAAATCTTTCTTGCTTCCTCAACATTAGTCCCTTTCATACGAACAACCAATGGAAGCATTAGTTGTACAGTCTTGGCAGCATTGACAATACCTTGCGCCAACATATCACACTTCAAAATCCCTCCAAAGATGTTGATAAAAATCCCTTTTACATGAGGATCTTTCAAAATAATTCTAAAAGCAGCTTCAATTTGCTCTTGTTTAGCTCCACCACCAACATCTAAAAAGTTTGCTGGGACACCGCCAAAATGTCGAATAATATCCATAGTAGCCATAGCCAATCCAGCCCCATTGACTAAACAAGCAATATTTCCTTGTAAAGCAACGTAATTCAAATTAACGTTTGCTGCTTCTACTTCTTTAGGATCTTTTTCATAAGGATCATCTAAAACTAAATATTCAGGATGCCTTCCTATAGCATTGTCATCCAACTGAATCTTTGCATCTAAAGCATAAATATGATCCTCTTCTGTTAGAACCAAAGGATTTATTTCAATGAGAGATGCATCTAACTTTACAAAGGCATTATACAACTGTATCAGCATTTGAACACATTCTTTCATCGCTTCAGCATTCAATTCAAATAAATAAGCTATTTTGCGAGCCTGAAACGGACGTAATCCCAACAATGGATCAATGGATATTTTTATTATACTTTCTGGATTTGTTTTAGCCACTTCCTCGATATCACCACCACCTTGTGATGAAGCGACAACAACTGGACATTGTAAAGTACGATCAATAAGAAATGAAACATAAAATTCACGTTTTACATTTACAGCTTCTGTAAGATATATCCTTCGTACAATTTTACCTTCATCTCCTGTTTGTTTAGTTACTAAAGTATTATTAAACATGGAGGCAATGGCTTCTTTTGCTTTGGAAAAATTTACTACTTGAACCCCATGCTGCCCATTTTCTAAGAAAGTACCTTTACCACGACCTCCTGCATGAATCTGAGCTTTAACAACAATTTTTTCATTATCCTTAAACGTTCTTATAGCATTATCTATAGAAGATCTGCAATTATCTTCTATACAAATCCCTCGTGGCATTTTTATTCCATAATTTTCTAATAGACTTTTTGCCTGGTACTCATGTATATTCATATCTAGTCGTATTTACGTCTCAAACTTGTTGCAGGTATTCCTAACATTTCTCTGTACTTTGTTACAGTTCTGCGAGCAATCTGCACGTTTTTTTGATTCAATAAAGTAACAATTTTTTGATCACTTAAAGGTTTTCTTTTATTTTCCGTTTCAATGATCTCTTGTATTTGTTTCTTTATAATGGAACTAGATATACATTCTCCTGAACTTAAATTCAAGCCCTTTGTAAAAAAATATTTAAAACTGTAAATGCCAAAAGGTGTTTCAACGTATTTATTAGAAGTAGCACGACTCACTGTCGTCTCATGTATTCCGATACTATCAGCTAATACTTGCAAATTCAAAGGTTTCAAAAAATCAGGGCCTTGTTCAAAGAATAAATATTGATGATGAAGCAATGACCGAGAAATCTGTTCTATTGTTTTCTGTCGTTGCAATATTGCTTGTATAAGGAATCGACCAGACCTTATTTTTAATTTCAAATAATTTTTATCCTCTGTTTTATTAGATAAACTTAACATTGCCTTATAATTATCACCAATTTTCAAACGCGGGATATACTGGTTATTTAATTCCACACACCATTCATTAAGGTAATTTTTATAAATACGAACATCTGGAATAATTCCTTGGGAAGGTTTTGCAGAAAATCGATATCCAGGTGTTGGATCCAAACAAGAAATATCCTCTTTAATTGCTGCTTGTACCTCATCAGGAGAAATAGATAATTTTTTAGCAATATCTATAATTTTGTTACGCAAAAGCAATGGATAACATTGTCTTAAAATTTTTGCAGCAATTGAATTTTCTTTATTGAAATGCTTTAGCTGAGCCAACAAACAACTTGCTATATCTCTATGGCCTACTCCTATAGGGTCTAATTGCTGAACTATTTGAAGACCTCGATTAACAGTTTCATAATTACTTCTCGTTTGAAGAATTATTTCTTCAGTAGGAATTTCCAAAAAACCTTTTTCGTTAAGACTTCCAATAATAAAATATACAACCTGATTTAAATTTTCAGGTAAATCTAAACATCCAACTTGCTCCAAAAGATGATCTTGTAAAGATACATCTGAAGTCAAAGAATCCATCAGGTAATCATGATGCTTACAGGCTGTTGCTACCGATTTTTCATCAAAACTACTATACTCTCGATCAATTTCATCTACCTTGCTTGGCTCATCAATACTAATCATTTCATTAGGTAATTCCTCAAGCGTTGGATTCATCTGCAATTCTTCTTGAATTACGGTCCGCAACTCCAAAGCAGACGCCTGTAATATCTTCAACGATTGCCGAAGATGTGGAGCCAAAACCTGCGTTTGAGACTGTAATTGTTCAATGCGAAAAGCCATGATTAATATACTACACATAATATTAAAAAAAGGAAAGCAAATTTTAAAAATATCATTAAATTGTCAATTAAATGCTTCAATAAACAACCCAAAGTATATATGCAACTTTATATACGATTATAACATTTTTCAAATTACCTACGTATTTTTTAACAACATTATCTACATAAAAGCATTACTCTGGTTTTCACAAAATTCATGATGAACAAAACATTATTTTAAGCTTGTCGTTTCCCCTAATGTATATCACTGTATT
>CAKUXH010000024.1 GCA_934700265.1 uncultured Opitutales bacterium | reverse complement strand
CAATACCTTCACTATCAAAAAAACACCTTTGTTGAGGTAAAATCTCTGGAATTTCTTGCATACCTTCTTGGAAAAATGGAACACTTAAAATATCACAAAATATGCCCAAAGCTTCTTGTCCTTTGGGTTGATCTCCATTGAGTTGAACAACACAAGGATGCTGCCTGTCAATAAAAACTTCTTGAGCCAACAATTTACACAAAGAAAGAGTCTTTCCTACACCCGAAGGTCCAATAAATGCAACTCGCTCTGAAACAGGCTGAAAAACAAGTTGATTATAAGCATTTTGAAGGTATTGTAAAAATAAATTCAAATTCCTTTGCCAAGAATTATTTTTTGTTACACTACCTTCTTTTAAAAAAAATTCTTGAACCAATAAAGGATCAAATCCTGATTTCAACAGAAGATTTTGTATTTCAATTTTCGGTCCCCCTATATCACTTTTTTTAGATTCAAAAGTTTGATTGTATGTCTTCTCTAACACAGCAGGAACGGGAGCAATTGGTTTAGTACTAACCAAAGGCTTAACTTCACCCATTTTCTTATCAGAAACTACTACAATAACCTCCAACTTAGGTTTTCTTAAGAAACGACTTAGCCCTTTCCCTTCAATCTGCCGAACTGAAAGCACTTTTGCACGATCATCAAAATTTTTCTTTAAAACACTTATGGCTTCTTCTGCAGAACTTACGGTAATTTTGTACTTCTTCTCTGTGCCCATATTAATAATTGTAAGCATTATTTATAAGAAGAGCAATAAAAATAAATTATCCCTATAAAATTTTTATAAAAAATAACTCTATTTATTTTTATTCAACAAGATATCACCTTTTATGGGCCAAACACCTACAATATCTGCATTTAAAATACGTTTAAAATCTGCTTGGATCTGAACAGGCAGCTTACTCAAAGCTTCCTTAAAATCAGGAGGAGGCATTAACATTTTTTCAATTTTAAAGGAATTTTTACCAAAATTATCTACATCATATATCGGTTCACGTTCAAAATCTGAAACTGAATTTTCTTTTTCAAAAAACAAATCTGATGATGTTTCAGTGGTACCTACCCTCTTTGAAGTAATTTCAGCGGATTTTTCTTTAAAATCTACTTTCGAAATTTTATCAGAAGATACTGTATAACCTGTAGAAAAATCTAAAGACTTTTCATTCATCGAATACTTTGAAATCAAAACCTGTACATGTTCATTTAACTGTTCAAGTCGTTTTTTTTTACATCGTCTGGTAAATCATTAAAAGCCTGAAGCAATACCTCTATGGAAGCTAATTTAGTACATTCAATTGCCCTAAATAAAATTGACTCTAAGTTGCTTTTAATCGATAAGCCCTTTTGCAATTGTTCTTCTCCTGTTTTTAAAATTTCTAAAATTTTTGCATAAACAAAAGGTGGATAACCCATATTGGATTTATCCTTTACAGCTTTCAAAAGTTTTCCATGAAAATGCTTTTCCAAACTTAATAGTACTCGATAAGTATCACAACCCGACTGAACAATAAAATCAACCCCTTTTAATACATTTGCATAGTTATTTGATTCAATTGCATCTGCTAGATCTATAACGGATTCAGAGCTCAACAAACCATACATTGAACGGACAGCTTGCTCCGTTAAATTACCATCTGAAAACGTTAATAATTGATCTAACATTGATTGAGCATCGCGCATTCCGCCTTCAGCTAACTCTGCTATGGTATGCAAAGCTTCAACAACCGCCTGCAAGTGCTCCGATTCTACAATATGATTTAATTGTTTTTCAATAACTTCCGTCTCTAAAGGGAAAAATTCAAAATGCTGACAACGAGAAACAATCGTATTAGGGACTTTATGAATTTCCGTTGTTGCAAAAATAAATTTCACATGTGCAGGTGGCTCTTCTAATGTCTTTAACAAAGCATTAAAAGCTGCCGTTGTCAACATATGAACTTCATCCAAAATGTATATTTTATATAAACTTTCTGCAGGTGCATATTGGCAATCTTCACGCAATGAACGTATCTGTTCAACAGAATTATTAGATGCTCCATCGATTTCAATAACATCCATAGAACGTCCTTGAAAAATTGCCTGACAACGAGGACTTTCTGGATCAAAATCGATACAAGGACCTTCTTCCCCATTAAGCGCCATGGCGAACAAACGAGCTGTACTTGTTTTCCCTGTTCCCCTTGGACCGACAAACAAATAAGCATGTGCAATTCGTTTAGCATTAATAGCATTTGTTAAAGCTTTTACCACACTATCCTGTCCTACCAAATCTTGAAACCGCTTTGGTCGCCAACGCCTTGCAATAACCGTATATCCTTCCATTAGTAATAATGGAATAAAAAAGTCTTTCTATTGACAAGCTTATTTCAATAAATTCTGTAGTTTTCTCAATATTGTTAAAAATTTGAATAATGATTCAATAATAATTTAATTTCATCAATTAAAAATAAATTTTAAAAACTATTGACAAACAATGTGTTTTTTTATCTTATTAAAACATTAGATGGGGTTGTAGCTCAGTTGGAAGAGCATCACAATGGCATTGTGGTGGTCGTCGGTTCGAACCCGATCAACTCCACCATCTTAGTATTTGAGCCCGCGCTGAAGTGGTGAAATGGCAGACACGCATGATTCAGGTTCATGTGCCCGTTAGGGCATGGGGGTTCAAGTCCCCCTTTCAGCACCAATTTTTGACTAGGCATTTATAAAACTCAACAATTTCTTGACTTTTGTATTTTTTTTCTAAAATATACTTTTATAAATTTTCGCATGGAAGAATCTATAGAAATAGAAGGTACAGTTGTAACAGTTTTACCAGGAACCACTTTTCGTGTTCGCTTGGATAATAATCATGAATTATTAGCGCATATTTCAGGGAAATTACGCAAAAATTTCATAAAAATTGGTGTAGGTGATCGTGTAAAAATGGAAATGAGTCCTTATGATTTAAATCAAGCTCGTATCTGTTACCGATTAAAACAAACTTCCCCACAAGCAAATCCACCCAAACGTAGTTTCGGACCAAGACATAACAATACAAATCCATCCAAAGACCGCAACTAAGCAAAAAGATTTTTCCAGTGTTTGCCAATTTTTTCTAAAAAAAACATAACAGATTTTTTATGTTGAGATGTTTGAAGAATGGTTTTTGTTTTATTAAGATGTTTCTGTGAAACAACCCTTGGGTCCATTGTCCTAGCAAATTTTATCAACAAGTTGGATGCTCTAAAATTAAAACGCGCAATCAGTTGAATTGCTCGTAAAACACGGTAATTATCTTCTTTAAAATGCTCACTTAAAGGAATCAACACTTTCTCTTTTACGGCATTTATTCCGCCAAAAGGATCTAATACAACATTCATCAATAAATCCCATCCAATGGCATTAACAGAAAAATCACGACGAAAAGCAGCCTGTTTAAATGTGAGATATGGATTTAAATTTACCTTAAAATCGTTATATTTTTTACCAACAACAACTTCTGTTCTTGGCAGACTTATATCCATATGATTTAATTTTATAACACCAAAATTTTGATAACGCGCTTTTATTCCATAATTTAAGCAAATGGAATAAAGATGATTGTAAGTTAACCCAAAAACTTCAATATCAATATCACCTACTTTAGGTGTAATCGGAATATCTAACAAACGATCTCGCACCCATCCTCCAACAATTATACAACGTCCACCCGACTTTACAATATCCGAATTTAGACAAAGTACATTCTTAGGTAATAAATTCTTAAAAAGAGAAAAATCCTCTTTGCTGCTCATTAATGATTAAAAAAATGATCTTCTAACATTAAACATAAACAATGGTAAACCGGTAAATGTAATTCTTGCACCTTAAAAGTTTCTTTTTCTGGAACACAAATACATACATCGGATAAATTTTTTAACTGTCCTCCATTTTCACCTGATAAACCGATAATGCATAACCCTTTTGCCTTAGCAACTTTTACAGCATTAATAATATTTTGTGAATTACCTGAAGTACTAAGTGCTAGTAAACAATCTCCTGACTGCCCTAATCCGTAAACAAGTTGGGCAAACCCCCATTCAAATTCGCAATCATTTCCAAAAGCTGTAAAAATTCCGTGTAGGTTTGCTAAAGGAATAACCGGCAAAGCAGGCTGCAAATGTTCAGCTAAATCTTTAGGCAACAAATTACTTTTTACCGACTGCTTAATCGCAAAAGATTTCAGCAACTCACCAGCTATATGATCAGAATCCGAAGCACTTCCGCCGTTCCCAATAACCAACAGCTTACACCTTGCTTCAAAAGTATTGCATAAAATCTTAAAAGCTAATGATAAATCCTCACGACAAACAGATAATTGAGGATATCTCTCAAACAAGTCCTGTAAGAACTTATTGCTTAACATATTTTTTTATCTTTTCCCAAAGCTCTTCCTCAGAAATCAACCCAACATTTGTATCAACTAAAGTCCCTTGTTGAAAAAAAAGAAGGGATGGGATGCTTTGAATGCGATAACGTTGTGCAAATTCTTGAGTATCCTCATCTTCGACACTCATTTTACCGATCTTGATCCCCTTTTCTAAAGCAATTTTTTCAAGTGAAGGCATTAATGAACGGCAGGGGCCACACCAAGGTTTGATTAATGAAATGATCAAAAGATTCTTTTGTAAGTACTTCTAGCATTTTTCAAAGAGAAGAGGCACTAAAAGTGCCCCTTAGAATTATTTGTTTTCTTCCACAACAACAGGGGTTGCAGGTTGTGCAACTTCATCTTCTGTTGTTTCACAAGTTGGGCAAACAACTTGAATAGGCTCAACTGTTTTTTCTTTTGAATCTTCAGCAAAAGAAACCAAAGAAATTAAACCTGAAAACAAACTTGTAATAATAAACTTTTTCATAATATATTACGCTTATCTAATATAGATAGTACATATTATAAAATATTTATCAATATTTTTTATTGTAAATTTTAATTCAAAAATCTGTAAAAACATTTAATCCAATTCTTTATTGGGTTGAGCATAAAGATTTTTAAAAGCTTTCCCGGTATAGACTTGCTTAGGATTTTTCAATAAAAAATTTTTACAAACATCCCAAAAATCAGCTAACGTGCGTGTAACCCGCAGGTTTTTCAAAAATATACCTTCTTTATCTATACCTAGACCAATGTAATTTATAAATCGTTTTAAACACCCCAAGGCACTCAATTCTGATTTTTCAAAAAGCTTAAATCCTTCGTAAATGGCTTCAATATAAAAATAAACCTGTTCTAAAGAAGGGTAAACTATTGGCAGATTTTTACATTTCTGATGCCACTGACAAAAAATCCAAGGATTTCTTATTGCCACACGACCTAACATAACTCCATGACATTGAGTCGAAGCAAACACCGAATTAACATCCTCTAAAGAATCAATACTCCCATTTGCCAAAATAGGAAATGCACAAAATTCAACTGCTTTACGAATAAATATATATCGAGGTTTAGCCTTATACAAATCAGTAACCGTTCTGGCATGCAAAGTAGCTAAGTCTATATTTGCCTCTAATAAAATTTTAAGAATTTCCGAAAAATTTTCCGTTGAATCAAAACCTAAACGAAACTTTACACTCAAAGGCTTTTGTCCACACGCTTCACGTAAATTTAAGAGTAAATCCCTTAACAAAGGCAAATCACGTAAGAGGCCCCCACCCGCTTGCTTTTTAAATATCTTTGGAACAGGGCAGCCTACATTGAAATCAATTCCTGCCACTGGATACTTTTCAATGACTCTTACACTTTTCGCTAACGCTTCTGAGTCATTTCCCATCAACTGTACCCATACAGGGCACCCTTGAGCTGCATTTAAAGCTTCTTCGATCCATCCTTCATCGATAACATAATTTTCATGCACACGAACGAATTCACTAAAATAAGCATCAGGTTTACCATAGCAACTTAGAATTTTCCAAAAAGGAGACTGCGTCAAAGCCCGCATAGGAGCTAATGCTAAACCATACTTAGGGAATATCATTCAACAGTAAGTTTATTAAAATTATTTAATAATTCAGAAGCATCAGGCAGTTTATTAAACAAATCTTCTGCAACTAATATAGGATTCTCTGTCGTTAAACTCAATAAAATGGCATCGCTTGGTCGAACATCCATTTCGACGATACGATCCACAGAACCATTTTGTTGAAATATAATCTTTGAAAAAAATACACCGTTATCTGAATTATAAATAACAATCGTTTTTATAGAAATATCAAATCCATGTAAAATATATCGAATAAAATCAAAAGTCAATGGTCTCGGATTTACCTCCCTCTTTAAAGCCAATCGAATCTGCTCGCCCATTAAAACATCTACATAGATAACAAAGACCTTTTTTTTATTACCTAAAAAAAGCCCTGCCCCAGATGGTGTCACAACCACTTTTTTTAACTCAACCGATATATTTGCAACCTTCATTTAATACGAATCCAACCACGTCCCTGTTTTTGTGGACGTATACATGTTCCATCCGATCGTTCAATAAGGAGATTATTACCTTCAGTAAAAGAAATTTGAAGAACATCTTCTTTAGCAATAACCTGACGAGCACCTTTTTCTAAAGTACCTGAAAATAAATGACGCTTATCCTTTTCTTGCCGCACAAAAACTTGAACAGTATCAACCGCTACCAAAGTAATCTCTTCGTATGCAGGTACAGATTGCATATCAAAAACAGCTTCTTGAGCCTGCATATTTTCATGGCTAATATTTACCTCCTTTTTTGACAAACATAAGGAAATAATTATTCCTATTACCAAAAAAACCACTGCTCCAATAAGCCACTTAAAATAAACAAACTGCAAATTCGGCTTTACAAATTTAGCTGAGTTTTCTTTTGCATCTAAATCTGTAATCTGCGGCTCATTATCTTTTACTTTTTCTTCTACATTTTCAATTTGTAAATGCCCTAGTGTAAGCGTAAAAGGTTCCTTTGCATCCCCAACAATACTAGAATATTCTTCCAAAAGTGCATTTTCATCCAATTTTAAAAATTTTACGTAGCACCGAAAAAAACCACGTGCATAAATGCCAGGCAATCTCACATCAAATTCATTAGCTTCAAACTTTAAAAGGATATCCTTCCGAATCTTTAATTGTTCAGATACTTCGTCCAAAGACAACCCCAAGCGCTGACGTGCTTGTTGTAAACGTTCACCGAGTGTATGCTGCATATATAAAAAAGATAAATTTTTATTTAAAAACTGCAAGCTCTTTGTGATATAAAATGTACGTACGTCGCTAAAACTTTTAATAAAAATTTAATTTTTTTGCTAATTTTTCAAAACATTCACCACGCTCTTCGAAAGACTTAAATTGATCCCAACTAGCAAATCCAGGACTTAATACTAACGCTTGCATCTCAAAATATTTGCGACACTCCAAAAAAACGTTTTCTAAACTTTCACAATAAATTAGTCTTGCCTTAAATAGATCTCTCATTGTATATAATAATTTCCCTGTTTCTCCAATGAGGTAAATGCTTTCGACATTAGGATAACGATTAAATGCTTCTGCAAAGGTTTGCAAATCTTCTCCCTTTGATTTACCACCCAAGATCCATCCAACCTTTTTATAACTTTTTAAACTCTCAAGTGCCGCTAAAACCGCATGTAAATTAGTTCCTTTCGAGTCATTCCAATACTCAACATCATCTAATTTAAAACAACAATGAAGCCGATGAGCAGGTTGTAAAAATTCATTAAGCGTTTTCTCTAAAACACTCACAGGTATATTAAAATTTTCAGCAAATTTTTTCAACAGGGCAAAATTTTCTCTTTGGCCAAAAGAAAAGCAAACACTAAATTTATTTAACCATCCTTTTAAATTACTTATAGGTTCAGCAAATATAAGTGAGTTAGTGGCAGTTAAATATCGCTTCAATTCAGCACCACAAATAATGGGTCCTCGTGTTAGCTTCAATAAGTTCTTTTTTGCTAAAAAATAATTTTCAAAACTTCCATGATAATTAATATGGTCAGACGCAATATTAGTCCATAAGGTACATATAGGTGCTAAAAAACGTAACGTTTCTGCTTGAAAAGAACTTATTTCACAAACTAGTATTGTGCTTTCTGTAATTTTATTTTCAGCAATTACTCCTGATAAAACAGTCCCATTATTTCCAACTGCTAATGCAGATTGGCCATTATTATTTAACAGAAGTGTAATCAATTCTACTGTCGATGTTTTACCATTAGTTCCTGTAACTGCAATTAAAGGATTTCTACAACACGACATCGCAAAATCAATTTCATTGATACACAAACATCCATATCGATGTGCCTCTTGTACCCATTTGTGCGATTGTGGAAATCCTGGGCTGAAAATACAAATTGCATAATTATCAAACCTAGGAATCCGATTGTCACCTTTATGTTCATCTAATAAATCGTAGTTATACCCTAAACATTTACATAAATAGGTTGCTCCCAAACCAGAAAGACCAGCTCCAAAGATTCCAAATTTTTTTGAACTGACTAAATATTTTTTTAAACGACAATTCATATAATTAACGCAGTTTCAATGTTATGAGCCCCAATAAAGCACATAACAAAGAAATAATCCAAAAACGAACAATAATTTTTGACTCAGGTATTCCCATAAGTTCAAAATGATGATGTATTGGACTCATTTTAAAGCAGCGTTTTTTGAATAATTTAAACGAAGTTACCTGTGAAATAACTGATACCGCTTCCAAAACAAATACAAAACCTACGATTAACAAGGTAAAAGCTTGTTGCGTCATCAAGGCAATTGTTCCAATCCAAGCTCCCAAGGCCAACGAACCAGTATCTCCCATAAAAATTTCTGCAGGATGCGCATTGAACCATAAAAAACCTATCCCAGCTCCAAATATAGCCAAGCAAAGAACACATAATTCTTCAACTCCATTCAAATAAGGCAAATGTAGATACTGACTTAATACAATATTACCTGTAACATAAGCAAAAATAGCATACGTTAATGTTACCGTCAACGAACATCCTATTGCCAACCCATCAATTCCATCCGTTAAATTTACAGCATTACTTGTCCCAGCAATAACAACAAACCAGTATAAAAAAAGCAAAACCGCTGGCATTGTAACCATCCATGGGTTTTTAAAAAAAGTCACATATAATCCATCAATTTTATTACCCACTCCAGGGGTCTTTAATAAAAAATATAACACAACAAACGTACTAATGCCTTGAACAAGCCATTTCCAATGGCTAGCAATCCCTCGAGCATTTTTGTAACGAACTTTTAACCAATCATCAACAATTCCTATACCCGACAGAGCTAAACCAACTACTAAAGCTCCCCCACTGTAAACATTCCATTTCATCCACAAAATACAAGAAAATGTAACCCCGAATACAATAACTAACCCTCCCATCGTTGTAACCTTCTTTTTATCCTCATGAAGTTTAGCCAATGTTTTTACAGTTGCTTCATCACGTTGAACATCCTTACAGTTCTTCTTCCTTAACCAGCTAAATATTTTAGGCCCTATCCATAGGCCAAATAATAATGCTGTGATTAAGGCCATAAAACCTCTAAAGGTAACATAACGAAATAGACGTAAAGGTCCACAATAGTTTTCCAACTGACACAAATAATAAAGCATGACTTTAGTATGGTAGCTTCTCTCCAAAAAATAAATCTTATTTTACAATTTTTTAAAAAAGATAAAAAAGTTTAACATCTGCCATAAAAAATATATTATTTTACTTGCATTATGCACATAAAAAAAGCATTATTATTACCAATCGGGGCCGTAGCTCAGTTGGAAGAGTGTGTCGTTCGCAATGACAAGGTCGTCGGTTCGATCCCGATCGGCTCCACCAAAAGCAATATTCATTTTTTGATTACAGTATCTAGTTCTAGATAAGAATAGCGAAATTTATGGCATTTACATTACCCAATATCACCCCTATACGAGAACATTTACAAGAAGTTAGTGCAAAACTTAGCCATCCTGAAACTGTTAAAAATAATACCCTGGCTTCAAACTTATCAAGAGAGCACCAATATTTAAGTAAAATTGTTCAACTCTATGATACAGTTTTATCATTAAAAAAAGAGCAAAAAGATGTTGAGGAAATGTTAACTGCAGAAACAGATGCAGAAATGCTAGAATTAGGACGCTCCGAAAAGGAAGCTATCGAAAATAAACTGCAGCAATCTCAACATGACTTGATGGTAGCAATGATTCCAGCGGATCCAAGCGATTCGCGCAATACCATTTTGGAAATACGGGCAGGCACTGGAGGTGAAGAAGCAGCTTTATTTGCAGGAGATCTCTATCGCATGTACATACGCTTTGCTGAACAACATCATTTAACAACTGAGTTAATGTCAAGCCACCCTTCCGAATCTGGAGGTTTTAAAGAAGTAATTCTGATGATTCGCGGAGAAAATGTATATAAAATTTTAAAATATGAAAGCGGAGGTCATCGTGTTCAACGAGTCCCGGTCACTGAAACTAATGGCAGAATCCACACATCCTCAGCAACGGTTGCAGTACTTCCTGAAGCTCAGGAAGTCGATATTTCCATCGCTCCAGAAGATATTGAAATTAGTATTTGCCATGCAAGTGGTCCTGGAGGACAAGGAGTTAACACTACTGACTCTGCTGTTCAAATTTTGCACAAACCTAGCGGCTTGATTGTAACATGTGCTGACGAACGATCTCAACAAAAAAACAAAGCAAAAGCTTTACAGGTTCTACGCTCTCGACTGTTAAAACAAAAACAAGATGAAGAAGCTAAAAAATATGCGGATGCTCGAAAGCAACAAATTGGTTCTGGAGATCGTTCAGATCGTATTCGCACATATAATTTTACGCAGAATCGTGTAACCGACCATAGAATAGGCCTTACAACACACAATCTCGAACAGGTCTTGGATGGCGATTTGGACGAATTCATCACCGCATTACAAAAGGCCGATGAAGAAGAACGTCTGGCAGCTTTTTTAAAAGAAAAAGCAAATTAATTCTCTAGCATATTTATAAAAATAAAAGACTACTCAATTGATGTAGTCTTTTATCTTTTATGTTTTTAGTCTATTTTTTCCGAATAGTTTCTGTGTTCATATGCAAATCTAATTCTATAATTTTTGTATTATGCTTCGCGTTTTTAGGTTGAATTGTTTGCACTAAAAGTGTTTGTATTTTAGATAAAGAAAAACCATGGTACACAAGTTTTTCAAAAACAGACTGTATATTACGTTCTGAATTGAACCAATGATCATTACGTGCATTTTCAGACTGCATCCCACTTACATTTTCCTGGCGTAAAGATGTTTGTAATTGTAATAATTCTTTTTCATCTTTAATATCGGGATCATAATAAGAAATGTCTAAATATCCCTGATGTTGGTCCAAAGTCCAAGATAAAGAACGAATAAGTAAATCCCCAAATGGCGTTAATATTTTACCTGACTCATAAAATACATTTTTCCCAGGTAAATCATAAATAAGTATTTGTACCCCATCCGATGTTATAAAAATATCCAAAGGTTTATTTTTTTCAGAAGCATTTACATTTAAACTTTGATAAATACTTTCAGCTAACTTTTTTAACGCTTCTTTGGAAACTTTTGACAGACCAGTCCCCTCTTCCCC
>CAKUXH010000023.1 GCA_934700265.1 uncultured Opitutales bacterium | reverse complement strand
GGTTCAGGTTGTACCATTTCTTTTGTTTCCATTGTTGTTTTTTTGACATCTGCTGATTTATCAGTGTTTTGGGACTCAGCTGCAAAAAGCTGAGAAGTTATTAATACAGATGTACTTATTAAAGATAATTGTTTAACAAATTTCATATTAAAATTATTCCTTATTTGAGGCATTTTGTCAATAAAAATTTTTAGTTGTATGTCGTTATGGAAAGTGTTTTTACAAAGAATAAATGTTTGAAAATGGGAGAAAATGTGCAGTTCATAGAAGTGATGTCATAACAATGTTATTGGGATTAATATAAAGGGCTCTAATATTGTTAATAAAATTATTCGTTTTTATCGTTAGTTAATGATAAAAATTGATTTATCGTTGATGTTATTTTTTATATTTAATAATAATAGAATTGATTAATTTATTTTTAGGCACATGATAAAAAGTATGGAATCTGAATCGATAAAAGCAGTTTTAAAAAAAATACAACTTATTATTTTTGATGTAGATGGTGTTTTGACGGACGGTCGTTTATATTATGGATCTGAAGGAGAATGTTTTAAGGTCTTTAATGTAAAAGATGGCTTAGGAATCAGTCGTATGGTAAAAAATGGTTATGATATTGGTATCATTACAGGCAGACAATCACCATTTGTATTAAAACGTGCTAAAGATTTAGGGATACAGCATGTTTATCAGAACAAATTGGAAAAAATTCCTGCATTTGAAGAATTACGTAATCAATTAAATTTAAATTATGATCAAATCGCTTATATGGGGGATGATTGGATTGATATGCCAATTCTTAAATTGGTAGGATGTGCTGCTTGCCCTAAAGATGCGATGCCTTGTGTAAAAGAAGTTTGTAATTTTTTCTCACAATATGATGGCGGTTGTGGAGCTGCTCGAGAATTGTGTGATGCTATTTGGAATGCTCAACATTAATGCGTTACTTAGGATTAGAAAGTTCATGTGATGAAACTGCGTTGGCTGTTTGGGATACAGTTCAACGTAAGATTTTGTATGAGCAAGTCCTAACACAAATAGATTTACATAGTGCCTTTGGTGGCGTTGTGCCAGGAATAGCTATCCGGGAGCATTTGAATGGATTTCCTATTTTAATTGAAAAAATTAATCACTCATTTGATTTATCAACCATAGATAAAATTGTTGTTACTCATGGTCCTGGATTAATGGGGTGTCTGGGGATGGGAATCGCTTATGCACAATCTTTAGAGCTACTTTTAAATATTCCTGTCGAAGGCGTAAATCATTTGCAAGGTCATGCATTGTCACCTTTTTGTGAGGTTTATCAGCAAGATCCAAATTTTTCTTTAGAAAATGCCTGTCCTCATTTAGGTCTATTGGTTTCTGGTGGCAATACATTACTTTTTGAACTTGAGGTTAAGGAACGAAGTTTTGCTTTTTCAGTTATTGCGCAAACGATTGATGATGCGGCAGGAGAAGCTTTGGATAAGGGAGCTAAATTGTTAGGGTTCCCTTATCCTGGAGGGCCTTTAATTGAAAAATGTGCTTTGAAGGGAGATCCTAAATGGGTAGATTTTCCTAGAGCATTCACTCAAAAAGGTTTGTGGAAATTCAGTTTTTCGGGTTTAAAAACAAGTTTACGGTATTTTTTGGAGAAAATATCATTAGATGACATCGAGCAGCATAAGCCATCTATTTGTGCTTCTTATCAAGCTGCGGTTGTGGGAGCATTAGAAAAGAAAGCTTCTCAGGCTTTGTGTTTGAAAAATTATAAAAGTTTAGGTTTATCTGGCGGGGTTTCCAATAATACTGTTTTAAGAGAGCATATTGGTAATTTAGCACGTAGTAGAGGTGTTGATTTTTACGTTCCTCCTAGGAAGTATTGTGGAGATAATGCAGCCATGATTGCTTTTGCAGGAGCTTTTCTTACAAAACCTTTGAAGTTAAATCCTAACCGGACTTTAGATTCGAACGAATGAAAAATCTGAAGAAAATTTATTTGCTTGGGGCAGGTGGTATGGGAATGGCCTCACTAGCGAAATATTTATATGATAAGGGATATTTCGTTCTAGGGTGGGATGATTATGCATCAGAAGAACGTCGTAATCAATTAAATTACATTAAGTGGACAGAAAAAATTCCAGAAGAGTGTTCTATTTGTGTGCGTTCAAGTGCTATCAGTATTCAACATCCTATTTTTAAATCTGCACAAAATCATTGTCAATGCTACTTGCGTGGGGAATTTATTGCAGAATTATTAAGTAAAGAAAAGTTGTGTGTTGTTTGTGGAAGTCATGGAAAATCGACAACAACGGCTTATTTAATTCATTTTTTTAAATACCATAATATTCCTGTTAATTATTTATTAGGTGCAGAATTTCAGAAAGATTTTTATGCTGCAGCTTCTTATCAAAAAGAAGCAGAATGGACCTTGTTAGAATTAGATGAAAGTGATGGTACGATCGATTTGTTTTCACCGGACATTTCGTTAATTTTAAACACAGATTGGGATCATCCTGCGTATTATAAAACAATAGCGGCTTATCGTAATACCTTTAATCGATTGGTTCGGAGAACGAAAAAAATAGTTTTGACTAATGAAAATTTTAGAGATGATCATGCTGTCTATAAACGAGTAGATGAATCTTTTAATGGATTAAATCAAGACGAAATTTTTGCATGTAAAGCTTTTGAACTGTTAACACAACAGAAATTTGATAAAAATGCTATAAAAACTTTTCCAGGGATTAAACGTCGTCAAGAAATTTTATTAAAAACTAAGTATTTGACCATTCTATCCGATTATGCGCATCATCCTAGCGAATTGAGAGCATTGCTTGATAATTTTGATGTAAATTCTTCATTTCATCTTGTGTTTGAGCCCCATAGAGCTTCACGATTAAATCAATATTTTGAAGATTTTATTCGTGTGTTAAAACCTGTAGAAAATTTATATTTGTGCCCGATTTATGAGGCGTTTGAACATGAAAAATCTTCTGTTAAAAGCTTGAAGACAGTTTTACCAAATGCATTTACGTTTGAGCAATTGAAGGTAGAAGATTTTATTCCTTCAAATGTTGTTTTAAAATCTCCAGTAACAATTATATTTGCAGGTGCTGGTAATGTGGATTGTAAAGCCAGAGCTTGGGTAGCACAGTTAAAACAGGAAATTTGTGCGAAATTAAGAGATAATGGTGTTAATGTCTCATTCCATTACAATCTTAAGCATGTTTCATTGATAATGGTTGGGGGTAGTGCATTGGGACTTGCTTGCCCAAAAAATATAGAAGAGTTACAGCAGCTTATATTTACTTGTAATTCTCTGGGGTTAAATATGTCAGTTTTAGGTGGAGGTTCAAATTTACTTATTCCTGATGAAGAATACCCAGGAGTTGTTATTAGATTAAAAGGTGATTGTTGGAACCAGGTTCAGAAGAAAGATGCGTATATTTATAAAGTAGGAGCAGGTCTTGTTTTAAGTCAATTTCTCAATCTAATGGAGGAAAAAGGGATTGGTGGGTTTGAGTTTTTAGATGGTATTCCGGGTACTTTAGGAGGAGCTTTATCGATGAATGCAGGTACTCAAGGGATAGGTATTTTAGATCGTATGTTAGAGATCAATATAATTGATTTTTCTGGGAAACATCATTTGATTAAACGTCAAGATCTTCATTATGGTTATCGTTGTTGTGATACTTTAAAAAATTGTGTTATTTTAGATGCTGTTTTACAAGGGGAATTATCTTCTCCAGAAAAAATAAAAAGTTTGCGAAACCTTTTAAAGTCGAAGCGATGTTTAAGTCAACCTCAGGGAGCTAGCTTAGGTTGTTTTTTTAAAAATACGATGTTGGGTTCTGCTGGAAAACTCATAGACCAGTTGGGGTTAAAGGATATCCATGTAGGAGATATTTTTGTATCCTCTAAACATGCAAATTTTATTGTAAATAAAGGTGGTGGTACTTATAATGATGTGCTAAAATTAGTTAGTATTATAAGAAATCGTGTGAAAGAAAAGACAGGAATTGTATTAGAACCAGAGGTGAGATTGTTAGGGAAAGAGTGGGAACAAATTTTATGAAGAATTTAAGAAATGTTGTTATTTTGTGTGGTGGCCAAAGCGGAGAACGTGATGTTTCGATAAAATCAGCTGAACCTGTTTTTGATGTGTTAAAGGAATTATATCCGACCAAACTTATTCGTTTAGATGAAAATAAGTTGCCTGAAGGGTTGAATCCAGATACAGATTTAATCTTTCCGCTTATTCATGGTGATTTTGGTGAGGATGGGCAATTGCAATTGCTGTTAGAGCATAGAAATTTTGCTTATTTAGGAAGTGACTCAAAGGCAAGTGTTCTATGCATCGATAAGATGAAAAGTAAACAGGTAGCTTTGAAGAGTAATTTGCCAGTTTTGCCTGGAATTATGTTAGAAGCAGGAGATCCTTTAGATAAGGCATATATCGAAACCTTAGGAGGTAGTAGTTTTGTTTTAAAGCCTATTAATAAAGGTAGCAGTATCGGTGTTCATTTGTGTGAAAATTTTGAAGTTTTACAAAATGTTTGGGATAAAATCTGCGTAGGTAATTGGATGATAGAACGTTTTGTTCGTGGCAGAGAACTAACGGTAGGAGTTTTACAAGGAGAAGCTTTAGGTGCTGTTGAGATTCGTCCAAAGCATGGTTTCTACGATTTTAAAAATAAATATACTATAGGAGCTTGTGAATATTTGTTTCCAGCGCCTATTAAGGAAGATGTGCTTATAAGATTACAAAATATAGCAGCTAAGTTTTTTAAACAAGCAGAGTGCCTAGATTTTGGTCGTGCTGATTTTATTTTGGAGCCCAATGGAAATGTTTGGTTTTTGGAAATGAATACGATTCCTGGAATGACCAGTCAAAGTTTGTTTCCTAAAAGTGCAGCATGTGTAGGAATTACATTTGAAAAATTGTTAGTACGATTGATTGAAGGAGTGCGAGGACGATTTTTAGTATGAATTTAAATTCATGGAAGAGTTTACCACAAGAACCACGCTGGAATAAGCAACGGATTCGATGTGTTGTTTTTCGATTGCTTATATTTTTTTTATTGGCAAGTGCCTTTTGTGGGGTAGGTTTTTTCTTTCATCCCAGTGCTGAAAAGCAACCTTTTAAAACTTTGATTTTTTCTACAAATGGTGTTTTAACAGAGGCTTGGTTAAAATCGCATTTGTCCATGCCTTGGGGAAAGAATTTACTGTCCATTAATTTGGAAGAGTTGCAAGTGCGTATTTTAAAATATAAACAAATTCAACAGGTAAATATTGTTCGTGAGTTCCCAGATACTTTAAAAATTTCTTTAGATGAGCGTGTGGCTTGCGGAAAAATATTTGTTTCAAAAAATGGGAAAAAATCATTAATGTTAGTTTCTAAGGAAGGATTTATTTTTTCTCCTTATGGATATAAAAAAGAAATGATTCGTTTATTCCCAACAATTTCGAATATACCTACTAAATTAATTGTAAAAAATGAGATAATTGGGTTTAGTATGGTTTGCAAATTGATTAAATTTTTAAAGGAAAATGCAAAAGATTTGTTGTTAAATTTGCACTGTATTTCATTGGAGCATTTTGACCCTTTCTTGCAGTCGTATTGGCGTTTTGTTGATTTGAAGTTTAGCAATTCTTTTACCATTGTATTCCCGTTAGAATCTTTAGATAATGCTTTAAGAAACTTGAAATCAATTTTGAGGTCTTTGTCTAAGAATCAGAGAAATTCTTTGAAAAAAATAAATGTAGCTTTAACTGCACCTACAATAGAGTTGAAATAAGTGAAAAAATATTTCTAAATGATTGACAATGAATGTGATGTTTTGCTTTCATAATAGGCTCTATGGAAGAGCAAAATGGTAAGCAGGGGCGCAGATTAGGATGTTCAAAGCGTCGTCGGCAAAGGCAATGTATTGTTGAATGCCTTTATATGTGGAATATGCAACCAGAGGTTGCGATTGAGACTTTGTTTAACGATTATTGTGAAGAAAAATCAGATGAAATAGAGGTTGAAAATTTAAAGGCCGATTTTGTTATTGCTACTATCAGAGGTGTTGTGGGGCATATTGATTTTTTAGATGATAAAATTAAAAAATTTGCTAAAAATTGGGCTTTTGAACGTATTGCTAAAGTAGATCTTGCTATCCTTCGATTAGCATTGTATGAGTTATGTTTTTGTAGAGAAACACCTGTTCCGATTGTGATTAATGAAGCTATTGAATTAAGCAAAATTTATTCTTCTGATGATTCTAAACGTTTTATCAATGGTATTCTAGATCATGTTGCCAAAGAGGATTTGCAAAAATGATATTGAATTTTTTTAAGAAATTTAAAGATGGATTTATAAAAACTCAAAAAAGCTTATTTTCTGGAATTTCGAGTCTTTTTTCAAAACCATTGATTTCAGAAGAGGATTGGCAGCAATTTGAGTCTAATTTATATAGTGCGGATTTTGGTCCTGAGGTGGTTGAGAAAATATTGCAACAGATGAAGCTAATGGCAAAATCTGATAAAACAAAATCTGGGGTAGATATTTTAAGACAAATATTAAAGAATGTTTTAAAAGGATCTGAGGGTAAGATTGACTTAACGAACGATCTTCAAGTTGTTTTGTTGTTGGGAGTTAATGGGGCAGGTAAGACGACAACAGCTGCTAAATTGTCATATCGATGGCAAAAGAGCGGACAGAAAGTCTTGTTGGGGTCTTGTGATACCTTCAGAGCTGCTGCGAATCAGCAATTAAAAGAGTGGGCAAACCGATTAAATTTAGAATATGTAGGAAGTCACCAAGGGGCTGATGCGGCTGCTGTTGGGTTCGACGTTTGTCAGGCGGGAATTCACCGCGCATGTAATTGGGTTTTATTAGATACGGCTGGAAGGTTACACAATAAAGTAGGTTTGATAGAGGAATTGAAGAAAATGATACGTGTTTTGAAAAAATGTGGACAAAATTTTCCTCAACATCGTTGGCTTGTTGTTGATGGTTCTTTGGGAACAAATTCTATTGCACAAGCCAAGTTATTTCATGAAGCAGTTGGTTTAACAGGAATTATTGTGACAAAGCTAGAAGGTACCTGTAAAGGAGGAGCTTTAGTCGGTATTTATGATGCTTTAAAACTGCCGATTTACTTTGTCGGTTTGGGGGAAGAGCCTGAAGATTTACAACCATTTTCTATTGATTCTTATGTGGAAGCTATTTTAGGATCTGAAAAATAGAAGATGATTATTGTTGGAGTTATTTGCGGTTTCTTTTTTGCTTGGCTTCTTTTTAGGGAGAAGCTAAAGAAGGCCGATAAGTTTGATACGTTAAGAGATGAAAATGTACAATTGTGTGCACAATTGGCAGCAGAAAAGGTTATTGCAGATAATTGTAAACAACAGCTTTCAGGGTTGGATGAGCGTTTGACACAACAATTTAAAGCAGCTTCTTTAGAATTATTTAAGGAAAATGCTCAAAATTTTGTTCAGCTGGCAGAAAATGGCTTAAAGCATTATCAAGAAAATTCTAGGAATATAGTAAACAATCAGCGTATTGTTTTGGAAAAAATAATAGAACCTTTAAAAACAAATTTGGAACAGTTTTCGAGCCGTGTTGAGCAGTTGGAACTTGGAAGGCAAAAGACAGATGTTGCTTTTAAAGAACAACTACAGCAATTAAATCAAGTTCAATTAAAATTGGAAAACAAGACAGATTTATTAACGCATGCTTTTTGTAACCCAAATTACCGAGGTCGTTGGGGGGAATTACAATTGCGTCGTATTGTTGAAATGGCAGGGATGTTAGAGTATGTTGATTTTAATGTTCAAACTTCTGTCCAAGAAGGAAGTTTGCGCCCTGATATGGTTATTCATTTACCCAATGATCGTTGTGTAATTGTAGATGCAAAAACACCGCAATTAGAAGATTATTTGTCTGCGATACGAGAGAATAAATCTGAAGGAGAGCAACAAAAGATTTTAAAGAACTGTTGTCAACGAATACGAGATTTGGTTTCTAAATTAAGTGCAAAGAATTATGGTTCTTTTTTTGAAAAATCTGCCGATTTTGTTGTTTTGTTTTTTCCAGGTGAATGGCTTTTTAGTCATGCTTTACAAGTGGATAGTGCTTTAATTGAGTATGGGTGTCGAAACAATGTTGTTTTTGCCACACCAACGACTTTGATTACTTTATTAAAATCGATTCATTATGGATGGCGTCAAAATAAAATGCTTGAGGAAGTAAAAGCCATTGAGAAATTAGGGGGAGAATTATATGATCGAATGCTTGTTTTTGGAGATTATTTTCAAGATTTACGTAAGAATTTGCAAAAAACTATGGAAAGTTACAATCAAGTATTAGGATCTTTAGAAAGTCGTTTGTTGCCTGCAGCTAAAAAATTAAATGCTTTTTCAAAAAAAAATATAGGTGTGGTTTTGCCTGAAAAGTTAGAGGCTAATTTAAAGGAATCCACAGTTTTAAAATAAAAAATAAAAAATTTTAGTAAATATATGGAAAAAATTCCGTTATATTTATTAAAGGCTTGCGTGTTTTGAAGAAAAAATTCAAGATGCGTAACAAAAGTATTATGAGTAACGTAAGACAAGAGGTACATGAATTATGGGAAAAGCTATCTGGTTTTGGTAAGAAGCTGGATGAAAAGCTTAATGGTGTCCGTATTTCGAGGAACCTTGCTGATTTCCCTTTTTCTTGTCAAGCGTGTGAAAATCAAAAAATTCAAATTTCTCAAGCCGTTATCAAGGCTTGTCAAGTTTTACCTAATTTTGATAATGATGGGCTGATCTTGAACTGGAAAAGTTGTAATGCTGAAGAGAGAAAATTACTTTTGCATGTATGTTTTTTGGAAAATCCTACAGATGAAACAGTACTTGTTTACTTAAAAGCACAAAATTTATTTATTATAATAAATGATTGTGATCACATACGACTGCAAGGAATTGCTTTAAATTTGCATTTGAGATCTTTATGGCGAAAATTAGATATTTTAGATTCTCAATTAGAAGAAAATTTAGTGTATAGTTTTGATCCTGAAAGAGGATACAGTACATGTTCTACAGATACGTTAGGAACAGGTATAAAGGGATTTTCATTGATTCATATACCTGCTATTTGTTATAAACAGCAATTAGGGCAAATTGTAGCAGGATTAGAAGCAATGTCTTTGAAGTTGGAGCCCTATGCGAAAATTGAAGATAGGATTCTAGGGCATTTATTTTTTGTTACGAATGTTACAAGTATAGGTTGTAATGAGGAGCTTTTGTTGAATCATATTGAAGAAGCAACTCAAGCAATTATAACACGAGAAAAGCTTATCCGTAAACAGTTAATTTCGGATAATAGAAATTTTATAAAGGATAGTGTTGGACGTTCTTTAGGGGTTTTACGAAATTGTTACGAGCTTTCTTTCGAAGAAGGTATGAACTTAATTTCCATTATTATTATGGCAATGGATTTGGGAGCTTTATCGAATAAAAAATGTTCTGCTTTAATGAAATTATGGGCATGTATGCCTACAGAAAATTTGCAGCAATTTTTAAATAAGGAGTTAAAAATTGAAGAAGAAAAACAGGTACGTGCAGATGTTGTACGGAAGTTTTTTATAAGAAATGAAGATTTTTGCTCGATAGAAACTAAGGGAGGGGCTTATGTTTCATAATTTAACACCAAAGGCTCAGCAGGTTTTTGTTTTAGCTAAAAGGCTTGTTTTAAAATTTCAACAAAAATATTTAGGTACAGATCATTTGTTGTTAAGTCTTTTAGAAGCTCGGCAAGGGATTGCTGTTCGTGTTTTGCAACGTATGGGATTAGATGTTGACACTGTTCATGATGCTTTGGAACATCATATTGCTTCAGGTAAAAATGAAAGTGAAGGTTGGGTTCAACAAGATTGTAATTCTACGGATATTCCTATGACTCCAAGAGTTCATAAAGTACTTCAATTGGCTGAAGAAAAATCGAAAGAATTAAGGCATACGTATATTGGTACAGAGCATCTTTTATTGGGATTGTTAGAAGAAGGTAAAGGTTTAGGAGCGAGATTGCTAAAAACATTAGATATAGATCCTAAGGAATGTCGTCGTGAGATTTTGTCAGAATTAACTCCCGATAATGGAAATGATGATATTAATCAAGGGGATGATGATGTTTTTAGTGATGATAGTTCGTTTTTTGGTGATGATGATTTAGAAGAAGATGATTGGGAAAAACAAAATCATGGTAGTCCAAACCAAGGATCAGTTTTAAAAAGTTTTGGGCAAAATCTAACATTAAAGGCACAGAAAAATGAATTGGATCCTGTTATTGGTCGAAATAAAGAGATTGACCGATTGATTCAAATTTTATGTCGTCGTACAAAAAATAATCCTGTTTTAATTGGTGAAGCTGGAGTTGGTAAGACAGCTGTTGTTGAAGGCCTAGCACAAAGAATTGCAAAAGGGATGGTACCTGAAATGTTGTTGGACAAAGTTATTTTTAGCTTAGATTTAGCTTTATTATTGTCAGGAACCAAGTATAGAGGGCAATTTGAAGAGCGATTAAAGCGTTTGATGGATGAAGTTCAATCTTCAAACATTATTTTATTTTTAGATGAGTTGCATACTATTGTGGGAGCTGGATCTGCTGAAGGTTCTATGGATGCTTCGAATATTTTAAAACCTGCATTAGCTCGTGGTCAATTACAGTGTATTGGCGCTACAACTTTAGATGAGTACCGTAAGTATATAGAAAAAGATATGGCATTAAATCGTAGGTTTCAATCTATCTTAGTAGATCAACCTTCGTTATCGGATACATTGAAAATTTTGGAAGGTTTACGCCCACGTTATGAAGGCTTTCATAATGTACACTATTCAGAAAACATTTTGAAACAGTCGGTTAATTTAACTCAGCGTTATGTTACAAATCGTGTATTCCCAGACAAAGCGATTGATTTATTGGATGAGGCTGGAGCCCGAACAAAGATTTTAAGTATAGGAGCTGTTCCTTCTACAGAATCTTTTGATAAAGCAATACAGCTAGTAAAGACGAAGAAAATAAAAGCAATAAATGCTCAAAAGTTTGAAGAAGCTGCTCGTTGGAGAGATGAAGAGCAAGTTTTGAGCAAAGAACGTTCAGAAGTTATTGAAGCTTGGAAAACAAAGAATCGTTCTAAAAAAGCAAATGTTCGAGAGGAAACTCTACAGCGTATTGTATTTGATTGGACTGGAATTCCAATAGAGCGTATGGGGGTACAAGAAATGCAACGCTACTTAAATTTGGATAAAATTTTAAGTAAAGCAGTGATAGGTCAAGATGAGGCAGTGCGAATGGTTGCACGTGCGTTAAAACGTTCACGTGTAGACTTAAAAGATCCTAATCGCCCTATGGGTTCGTTCTTGTTTCTAGGCCCTACCGGTGTTGGTAAAACTTATCTTGTAAAAGTTTTGGCTGAACAAATTTTTGGTAATCGTGATGCGATCATTCAAATTGATATGTCAGAGTATATGGAAAAACATACAGTTGCTCGTTTGATTGGTGCACCTCCAGGGTATATTGGTCATGAAGATGGAGGACAGCTAACTGAAGCTGTTCGTCGAAAGCCATATTCTATTGTTTTGTTCGATGAGATTGAAAAAGCTCACCCAGATGTTATTCAAATTTTATTGCAAGTTTTGGAAGAAGGTCGCTTGACGGATAGCTTGGGAAGGTGCGTTGATTTTAAAAATACGATTATCATTATGACTTCTAATGTTGGTGCACAGTCGTTACAAAAAAGTTGTGGTTTAGGTTTTGGAATTGTTTCTGAGTCGTTGGCATTTGAACAGCTAAAAAGTAATGTAGATGCTGCTGTAAAGGCTGCATTTCAACCAGAATTTTTAAATCGTATTGGCGAAATTATTTTATTTCGTTCATTAAATCGTGAGCATATGTTGTCGATTGTGGAGCTTGAAATTAAAAAAGTTCAAGAGCGGGTGAAGAGTAAGGGT
>CAKUXH010000022.1 GCA_934700265.1 uncultured Opitutales bacterium | reverse complement strand
TATAAATCCCAATATCGATTCCAGTAGTCTGGCGCCACACTCACTCCAGGATTATTAATATCAGATTTCAATATTTTGCAATAAATGCCTTTGCAAATTGAGTAATTGGACTAAACCTTTCAACTAAAGCCAAACTCCAGGAATGTTTTGTAAAATGCGGATATTGCATTAAATCTTTTAGTTGATTTTGATTTTCAACAAATGGTTTTTCTACCAATATTTTTAGTGCAGTTTTAGCTTGTTTTATAATTTTTAAAATCAAACTGTAATGATTATATTCATTAACTGCGATTATGATATGATTTGGTAAATAAAGTGGCTTATTTTCTTCAAACAAATTTTTAATTAAGCGAAAAGCATAAGTGTTGCTTACATTATCCAAAGCTTCTTGTCTGGTATCGTACAAATAAACAATCATCTCCTGTTTATTGCATTGATGGAAATAATTTAATGCTTTCAAATAACGTTGACCTGCAAAACCTGCCCCGAATAATGCTACTTCCATTATAATTGCTCCAGCAAATTTTTATCTTCGTTTAATTGCGTTTTATTCACAAAAAAACTTGGGATTTGATTCATGAGATAGAAATGATACCGTCTAACAATACTATCCTTGGGATGTTGTTGAAGCAATTTATCAAATACTCGCAGGCTTTGTTCCATGTAGACTAATTTTTGAGATAGATTAGGTTCAATATTAGATTTCAATGCAAAACTGTAAGCCTCACAAATCGAACGTTGCAAATCCGTGAGTTGCAAGTTTTTTATTTGTTCTTCTGTATAATTAAGTCCAATATAGCCGCCTTGTAGCGTATTGTTAGATAAAATTTTTAAAACTTCATCTAATGTTTCTACATTAGAAACATCTTGAAAATGTATTTCACCATTTGTTTTTTTTAAACGATTTACATTATGCGGATTGTTTTGCAAATAAAAAGCAATACCACATGCAACTATGAACGACACAAATATTATATTCCCGACTTTTAATATAAACGTTTTATTGATCATGTCGTTTTAGCGAAAGCTTATAATAATTTCTCCTCCTGCTACGAGTGTTTCGTTTTTATAAGCAGCGACTTTTGCTTTACAAAAATCTTCATATAAACCTAAACAAGTTGCTTCTGTTGTTAAAACAACCCCTGGTTTAATCTTTTCAAAAAATTTTACATTACATTTTGCCATATACCCAAGGTCGGATTTAAGGACTTTTTCAGTTTTTGAATAAAGCATAATTCCAATCGTTTGTGCCATCATTTCTATTATTATATTACCTGGCAAAACCGGATTATTAGGAAAATGCCCTTGAAAGAACCATTCGTTATAAGTAATCGCCTTAGACGCTTTTGCAAACTTTAAATAGTCACACGAGATGATCTTATCTATAAACAAAAATGGATATCTCTGAGGAAGACACTGAATAACATCTAAACTATCCATCAATTTTATTATCTATCAAATAATCTACAATATTATCTATCGTTCTCAACTTCCAATAATCTTCAATTTTAATGTGGAAAGTTTCTTCAATTTGTGAGACCAATTCCACAACATCTATGGAATCCAACCCTAATCCAGCAGAAAATAATGAAACGTCTGTTTTTATTTCATCTTTTCTAAAACCATCCGGGTCAATAATTCCCCGAACTATATTAATAACAGCCTCTTTATAATGCTGTCTTAATTCCAATTCATTCATCATATCTTAATAAAGAACAAAACAAACTTGTACCTTTAGTAAATCATATTAAAATAAATTGCAACACATTTTTAATATCTTGGCATAAATTTACACTACCCCTTTCATTAATTTTCCTAAAGAATACTATAAATCTTGTAATTTTATTGTGTAAAAATATTTCCCAACAACCCAATAACGTTTTTAATCCTAACTTTTAACAACTTTGCAGTTTGGTTTGTAATTTGCCATACAATTGCGGGTGTCCACAATACTCCAGAAAAATATCTCCCGCGGTTTTAGTTGAATCTGTTAAATTTGTACCTGCATTTCCGCTGTTGTATAAGGTATACGTTGTTCTTCCCTCATGCCTTTATATAAGTATAATTGGTTTACCTATATTACTTGCAATCGTTTGTAAATCTTCTTCGCTTTCCCATGAACCTAAATTTGGCAGTCTACAATCAGTGCGTAATTTAATCATTTTATTTACGGCTTTTTGAGATGCCTTCTGAAGTGCTTTTTGGCAATCGCTTCAATTAGGACTATAACCATATTGTTGTAGTATGGTATAGGCAGCCATTAGTTTGCTCAATTCGTCCGATGGGATATCTCCATTTGCAACCAAAACGGCCCAAAACGCACAATTGCCATCACCGGGCACATCAATGATAGTATAACCATTAATAGTTAATGTTGTTTTTCTGCTTGAAAATATAGGCAACAATTTTTTATTTTCTAATGGTGGATATAAAATAAACTGAGAAATCGTGCTATTTTTTCGTTTTAAACGAACTATTTTAGGTTGTTTTAGATCTTTTTTAACTTCAGCTTCTGTGTCTTTCCTAGCAATTATATGATCTTTATATTGCAAATCCTTCCATCCGAATAAAATTATCTTTGCATCATCACTTGAGGTAGTATCTTCTAATGTAGGCATTGAGGCATAGAATTTTCTTAATACACATTCCACATATTCAGGCTCAAGCGAAGTATTCATTTTATTTGTGTAAAATTCATAATCATGTGCATTACAGTGTGTCCAAGAAATAATTGTTGGATTATTATAGAATTCTTGCAAAATAGTAGTTTCACCAATGAAAACTGATTCTTTATCACTAATTTGTCCATTACTGCCTAATATCACTGTCATTTCATCAAGAGAATCATCATTTCCATTATTCTGCCATAATTCTTTATATTTTTCTTTGAAACATAAATTGCTTGGCGAAGTGTTTAGTTTTTGTCTTAAAAGAGTTTGCATAGGCAGTATATTGTCGATAGCATTTTGTATATCGTTAGATGTAGATATCTTCTCAAAATATTCAGGTGCCATTTGCGTCGCTATATATTGGATACGTTCCATTTGATTCAATGCATGTAAAAACTCATGGGCAAGTGTAATAAAAAAAGGAAGTTCTTGTTCTCTTAAATGATATTTTCCATTGAGTTTTATTAAACATGGGCGATAAAGCATGTTTTTTTCGAGAATTTCTTTATCTAAAAAAACACTCTCGAAAAACATTTTATTGCACTTTACCTTGAAATAAAATATTTTCTTTTTCTTATCATTCGGATCATTTTCGCATTTATGTAAAAGAATATTCCGAAGCTATCATGCTCCTTAAAAGTAAATTTAAAAGTGAATTCTTCATTACATGTCTCATACAAATATAAAAAAGCTTTCCATAAATTTTGTCCGTTAGGTAGACTTAACTGTTCACTTAAAAGTTTTGTTATGTTTAATTGTAAATTTCTTATATTACTGAAATCGAAAAACTTTATTATGTCTTTAGGTTGCAAATTTTGCGAAAAACAAATATTTGTAATAATAAAAGACAAACTTTCATGGTATTTATAGTTTACTATTTATTAGCAATAATAGCAAATAAAAAATAAAACCCCACTATTGAATTTGTGAGGTTTTATTCGTAAGAATAAAGTAGTAATTTATTGAAAGAACCAGTAATTAAAAACAATCCAGTAATGTAAGTTTTAACTCTTTTACATACAATTCTGCTTCTGTATAGTAACAACAACATGGTGTGGCACCTTTTAGGTGAATCCCCCCTAAAATTTTTCCCAATTCCACCCTTTTACAGAAAACACCCTCTAAGGTGTATGATTTCTCATTGGCACCTCGTAAAATGTAGGCATATTTACACAAAAGATTTCTTAATTTTACTGGGTTTCTGTTATCTATTTCTGTTTGTTTTTGACACCATTCATCAAAATTTTCTTGAGAACTCAAAATGTTATCTAATTCGGTTTTTGTTGTCTCATCTTTTAAGGTCCAAAATTTATTTTCGCAGTCTTTAATTAATTCTTCCGGCAAATTTAATTTTATACCGATAGGGTCTCCATTTTCATCTTCAATAATTTCTGGTTCGTTTCCAGCTAGCGCATTAAAACTTAAATTCAGCCCTATTACGATTGACAATAATTTCCTAAAATTCATGAACATAATATATATCCTTTTATCGCTCAAGCAAATTGAATTACCTACCTGAGTCAAGGTTAATTATAAAAAAATTCACAAAAAAGTAAATATCTTTTTGAAAAATAGCAAAAATTTTATTTGCCGGATGTTTTTTAAATTAAAAAATCTGCCGGAATACGAGGAAATTACAGAAAACTTCTAAAAATTTTACTAACCAAATTTAATTTACCAAACGAAGCCAAAGCCCTGCAAAGAACGTAATATGCTCAGGTTTCTTTCGATACAATGCACTGACAAACATCGATCACTATTTTATCACACAAAATTGCTTGTATCTGGTCTTTTGGCCTTAAGCTCTCAAAAATTTCCAATCTAAACACTTCGTAATCCAGCGATTCTTCATTTGAAATGTTCTTCAAGCAGTTTTTTGTGAAAATCTTATGCTTTGTGGCATTTAAAGCCAATTTAGCTTTTTCTAATTCTGTCTGCAGCCAGGTTGATAACTACGTATTTTTCCGATTTTCCGATAATTCCTGTAATTATAGTGTTACTATGCCTGTTATTATCGGAGAAAAGAAGAGAAAATGAAAAAAAATATTCGAGGTTTTTAGCAATTTATGAGCCAATCGAGCACATTGATTTGTTTAATACCGTCGTAATCGAATGTACCATAGTTGCATGTTAGAAAAAATTTGGGACAATGATCTAAAATGTTGTTTAAAGGAGTCAATTTTTAAAGTAAAGGAGAAGTTTAACTGTTTTTTGATAATTTCCTTTACAAAAATGCCACATTAGTTTACTGGTATTTTTTAATATAATATTATGAATATTCCATATTTTCGTTATGATTTTTTATACAATGAATTTAAAGAAGATGTAGATGCAGCTCTTCAAAATGTCTTAAATAAAGGCACATTTATTATGCAGCAAGAGCTCAAAGATTTTGAACAAGCAATGGCAAAATTTACAGGAGTGAAATATGCCATAGGAGTTGGAAATGGAACCGATAGCCTTATTCTAATGATGAAAGCCTGCGGTGTCAAGGCTGGAGATGAAGTCATTATGTCCTCGCATACCTTTATTGCAACTGCTATTGCTGCTGGTTGGTTAGGTGCAGTTCCTGTTTTAGTAGATTGTGGTGATGATCATTTGATGAATGTCGATAAAGTAGAAGCTGCGATAACGTCAAAAACAAAAGCCATTATGCCGACCCAATTAAATGGGCGTACTTGCGAAATGGATAAATTGCAAAAAATCGCTGATAAACATGGTTTGATTATTTTAGAAGATGCAGCTCAAGCATTAGGTTCGAAATATTTGGACCGTTGTGCAGGTACATGGGGAAAAGCAGGTTCTATTAGCTTTTATCCAACGAAAGTTTTAGGATGTTTCGGCGATGGTGGAATTGTTTTAACAGACGATGATAAAATCGCTTATGATGTTTCTTGCATGCGCAACCATGGCCGTGATCCAGAAACAAACCAAGTTTGTATGTGGGGTATTGGTACGCGTTTAGATAACTTACAAGCTGCTGTTTTATTAGCCAAATTTAAATATTACGAAAAAACGATGCAACGTCGTCGCGAAATTGTTCAACGATATTGTGATCAATTATCAAAAATTTCTGAAATTAAGCTTCCTCCAGCACCTAGTGATCACGATAAAAAACACTATGACGTTTGCCAAAACTTTGAAATTGAAGCGGAAAATCGTGATGCTTTGCGTAATTATTTGAAAGAAAATGGTATTGGAACAATTATTCAGTGGGGTGGTAGAGCATTGCATCAAATTACAGAATTAAAAGATAGCATGCACTTCAATATAAATAATCTACAACGTACCGAATTACTATTCAAACGTTGCTTTATGCTTCCTTTAAACACTTCGGTTACGGATGATGAGGTAGATTATATTTGTGAAAAGATTGAAAAATTTTATAGGTAATTGGTATGCCATGTAGTAATTCGGAGTTAACTAAATCTGTTGAAAAAGATTGGTATGCACAAAAAGCTAATATTCGTAGGAAATATATCAGTTGGGTAGATTTTTGTCCTGATTATCTAAAATCTCCATATAAAAAATATATAGGATATTTTCGACAATTTGCAGATAAAGCTCCACGTATTTTAGAGCTTTGTTGTGGTATGGGAGAATTTTCTTTTGACATCGAACGTTTAAGCAATGGAAATGTTTTTTGTTTAGATATTTCAAAAGAAAGCATCGATATTTGCAATCATCATCTTAAAGAGTTAGGCAGTCGTAATTTACGGTTTGAAACAGCGGATGTAGAATCTATTGAATTGCCCGAACACGAATTTGATATTATTTGCATGTCGGGTAGTTTATCATATCTAAATTTGGATATCTTTTTGACTAACATAAAAAAATGGTTGAAGCCGGATGGATGCCTCATAGTCGTTGATACCTATGGATATTCGCCTTTTTTTAATTTAAAACGAAAATTGAATTATTTGTTTGGAAAAACGACAAAGCAGACGGTTTTAGGCATTCCAAAAAAAGAAACGATAAATGCAATAAAGAATTGTTTTGAATATTCTGAAATAAATTTTTATGGAGTATTTGCGTTTATAGGGCCATTCCTTCGATATGTAGTCGGAGATAGAATGACAACGAAAATTGTTGATTTTTTAGATAAAACCTTCCCTATATTGAGTAAGTATGCATTTAAATTTGTATTTAAAGGAGATATTATAAAAAATGATTGAAAAAATTAAAAATTTAGAAGGAGGTTTGAGGACTCCTGCTGAGGCCGATGAAGGTTGTAGAGTAAAAGAATGTTTTGATAAAAATTGTTGTTCTTGGGATAAAAAAATTGAAAATTTCCCAAAATATGTGCGACGACAAAATCTGACAAGATTTTTAGCTTTATACGAATTATTTAAAAAAATTCTTCCATTAAAAGGATCTATCGTTGAATGTGGTGTGTTTCAAGGTTTTGGAATAATGTCATGGCTCAAATTTTCGGCTATTTTGGAACCTGTAAATTTGACACGTCGAATTTATGGTTTTGATTCGTTTTCTGGTTTTCCATCGGTTTCAGAAGCTGATAGGACTGTTGTTTCCAACCAGGTAGCTGAAGGTGGTTTATACGCTAACAGTAAAGAAGAACTGGAAGAATTAATTTCCATAGTGGATAAAACAAGGTTTTTGGGGCATGTCAATAAAGTAGAATTGATCCAAGGTGATGCCTGTAAATCTATTCCTGATTTTATGAATAAAAAGAAACACCTCTTAATAAGTTTATTATTTATGGATTTTGATTTGTATGAACCAACTAAAATTGCTCTTGAAAATTTTTTACCACGTATGCCGAAAGGTTCCATTTTAGCATTTGATGAATTAGATAATCCATTATGGCCTGGTGAAACACTTGCAATGATTGAAAAGTTTTCTAATAAGATTCCTAAAATTCAAAGATTTGATTTTGATCCTTACATAGGTTATATTGAGATTTAAAATATGAAAAGTGACCCAAAAATTTTAGCAAAAGAAATGCGATTAGATACTTTATCTATGATCAGTGAAGCAGGTTCGTCGCACATAGGAAGTAATTTTTCAATCGCTGATATTTTATCTGTTTTATACACAAGATTTTTAAAAATAGATCCTCTCAATACAAAAATGGAAAATCGTGATCGGTTTTTCTTAAGTAAAGGGCATGCTGTTGCGATATTATATAGCACGTTAGCTAGAATTGGTTTTTTCCCATTGGATGAGCTTAGTTCTTTTTATAAAAAAAATTCCCTTCTATTAGGACATGCACATTACAAAGTTCCTGGGATAGAGTTGTCTACAGGAAGTTTAGGGCATGCTTTGAGTGTGGCAAGTGGAATTGCTTTAGCGGGTAAAAAACGAAAATTAGATTACAAGTCTGTGGTTTTATTATCCGATGGAGAATTAGATGAAGGTTCTAATTGGGAAGCTATTTTGTTTGCAGCACATCATCATTTGGACAATTTATATGTGATCATCGATTACAATAAAATTCAAAGTTTAGACAAAATTCAAAACACAGTAGCATTGGAACCATTAAAAGAAAAGTTTGAGTCTTTTAATTGGGAAGTTAAAGAATGTGATGGTCACAATCATAATGATATAGAAAATAAATTAAAGTCATTAAATAACGAAAATTCTCCGCATGTTTTGATTGCTCATACAGTAAAAGGACAGGGTGTCTCTTTTATGGAAAATACTGTCCTTTGGCATTATAGATGCCCTCGAGGGGAAGAATATGAAAAAGCACATAAGGAGATTTTAAATGAGAGATAATTTTATAAAACTATTAACACAAGCGGCTGTAGAGAATAAAAATGTCTTATTATTAACAGGAGATTTGGGGTTTGGGGTACTTGATAAGTATCGATGTGATTTGCCGGACCAATTTTTAAATATGGGTATCGCTGAACAAAACATGACAGGAGTAGCAACAGGGTTGTCTTTGGAAGGATACAAAGTATTTACATATAGTATCGGCAATTTTTGTACTCTGCGTTGTTTGGAACAAATTCGTAATGATGTGTGCTATCATAATGCTGATGTTAAAATTATTTCTGTAGGCAGTGGATTAGGATATGGTTCTTTGGGAATGAGTCATCATGCAACTGAAGATTTTGCAATAATGAGAGCAATCCCCAATTTAAAAATTTATAGCCCATCTGATTACAATGAAATCCAAGTGGTCATTAAAGATTTAATAGAAGAACGAGGCCCTGGTTATGTTCGTTTAGCCAAAGTAAAGGTAGATCCAAAACAGGTGCGTCACGTAAACATAGATGTTTGCAATTCTGTTGGGCATATTTTTGATTCTGAGATTGTCTTTTTTACACATGGTTCTACAATGGAACTAGCAGAAAAAATAATACAAAATCTTTCGTTTCCTTGTGATTTGTTTACGATTCCAAGATTAAAACCTCTTCCAGAAAAAAGTTTAATGGAGGTTTTAAAAAATCGAAAACATGTTATTACTTTAGAAGAGCATAATTTATGCGGCGGTTTTGGGAGCTCTATTTGTGAGTTTTTATCAGATCATCTCATCCATTTACCGGTCACAAGACTGGGATTGCCAGATCGATTCCTAGATGTAGGAGGTTCGGCCAAAGAACTTATGGACTGTTCTGGTTTAACGGTTGAGAACTGTTGTTCGATAATCAAAAATCGTATAAAATGGATATGAGATTTATTTTTTCTCTATGTATCGCAATTTTTGTCCTTCCGATAATATTATTTTTTGCATTGTTAATTTATCTCTATGATCGGCACAATCCTTTTTATGTTGCCAATCGTGTTGGTAAAAATGGTAAACTTTTTAAAATGATAAAATTGCGTTCAATGTGCGTTGATTCGTATAAATATAAAATCGATTCTACAGCTAATGATGATCCAAGAATTACACCCATCGGAAAACTTGTGCGTAAATTTAAATTAGATGAATTTGCTCAAATCATTAATGTTCTTAAAGGTGATATCAATATTGTTGGTCCAAGGCCTCAGGTTGAAGTGGAAGTAAATCGTTATACAACAGAAGAGAGAAAAATTTTGAACATAAAGCCAGGTATAACAGATATATCTTCTATTGTTTTCTCAGATGAGGGGAGTATTTTAAATGGATCTAAGGATCCTGATTTATTGTATGCTCAAATAGAACGTCCATGGAAATCACGTTTGGCTCTTTTGTATATTGAGCATGCTTCGTTCTTTTTGGATTTGAAAATAATGTTTTTTACCCTTACAAATAGTTTTGCTCGCAAGTGGACATTAAACCAACTTTCGAAAATTGTTAAAGAATGGCCTTGTGATGTAGATTTATCGGAAATCGTTGCAAGACGTATTCCTTTGTATGCTTATCCAGTTCCAGGTGCGGATAAAATTATAGAAAAATTGTAACGCCTTTAAAACGCCTGTACAATAGCCTAGAAGTTAAATTTTCCCCTAGATGAACAGACGCAGTAGAATTGTTTAGAAGTTTAAATCTATAATGGATTCACACAGTGACCTGTTTACAAAATCAAACATAACAATATTTAATGCAGATTTTTTTTGAAACTCTTTGAGAAAAGGCATGAGGTCCTGATGGGTAATTTTTGCTAAATCTTCCACCGATTTACTTAGATGCTTTGCAACGTATTTAGCATTAGGAGTTAAAACCCATTGTAGAACCCAAGGTTTTGAATGGGTAGTTTTTTCATGATATTTGCTTAAACTTTGTTTTAGTTCATGTATATTTTGTTTATTGGCCCAAAAAGAATCACTTTTACCCAATAAAAATTTATATTTTTTAGAAAAAGAACTATTATCATAAAACAAACAACATCTCTGATTATTTTTTATTAAATTTTCATAAGTTGCTGAAGTTAAGACATCTTTAGGTACACTAAACTCACCTAAATATTTTTGTATAAGTTTGATGAAATTTTCATGATTAACATTTTTAAAATGCGATAAATCTAAAATAATAATTTCACCTTTATTTTTGGCTAAAAAAGCAGCAAAAACCTTAAATACATCTTCTACTTTAACAGACTGAAGTCCGTGATACAGGTAAAATTTTTTATCAGTATCTTGACTGATTCGTAGGTCAAAGTAACGTACACCACGTTGTAATTGTTGGTGAATATTTAATTTTTGTGTTTTACACCAACGTTTTATCACAGATACAAACTTTGACCAAATAAAAGTTCCTACAGGTTTGTTAAGCCAACCGGGCAATTCTACCAATTTACTTTCTTTTGTGAATACGTAAGCACCGGAATCATGAGAACCTGGCAAAATTATTTCTTTAAATTTTTTTCGTGCAAGTTCGTTTTGATGATGTTCCATCCAATTTTGAAGGAAATTACTTTCTGAATTATTAATCAAAGGAATAGGTACAGAATTTTCTGTCAATTTTTCCCTGTTAAGTTGTTGATCTATAAAATTTTTACTAAAAGTAGTTTCATCTGAAAATGCTTCTGTTTGTTCTAAAAATGCCGTTTCATGCTTTTCTTGCTCAAAAATTGAGCTATCTTGAAAAACATCTCCATAAGTGTGAAGTGCAAAACAGCCAAAAATTGCTTTTATCATTGTTTTTATTTTCATAACTTCCATCCTTCTAATTTTCCTTGAGCTCGAACAAATCTTCTTTTGTATGAACATTAATAGCACCTGTGTTTGAATCATCGAATGTGTCTGGAAAGTCACCATAATTGAACAATTGTTGGGCATAGGTTTAGACAAGATTTCTCCCTTTTCAATTGTGATTTCAACAGCTCTATCGATTACTTCTGGTTGACATAAGGCAAAATTAATATTTAAATTTACATGCTCATCACCTGGATAATGTCTCAATATGTGCTGAAATAATGAAATTGATGGAATATTATCCTGGGCTAGTTCTGGCGATTTTTGTAGAATTTTTATGTCCAACTGAGCGATCGTTTGCGTGATTAACTCGCTTTCAGTTGATATTATAATTTTGTTAACCAATTTTGATTGTTGAAGTTTTTCTACGCCAAATTGTAGCATCGTTTTACCTCCAAAAGGAAGTAAATTTTTATATGGAAGACATTCGCTACCTAAGCTAGCAATAATAGAACCAACAACCTTCATAATGCAAAAAATGACAATGCATGTAACACTTTAATATATTGGCTGTTTTTTGAAAAACTTTAGGAGAAATCTTAATTTTTTTGAAAATTTTTGTAAAAACCATTTCAAAACACCTTAATTTTGTACGAAAAAAGATATTCAGCACAGATTCACTAAAGAATCTCGAGCATTTCACTAAGAAAACTTAATTTTACCAAAAGAAACCAAAATTCATCTGCCCAAAGCCTTGCATGGAGCGTAGTGCGCATATTCTTCTCGATAGAGCGTAACAGATGTGTTTCGTAACGGACATGACTTTGTCGGTATTTTTCTGAAGGTAATTGAGCCACGGATTCATAAATGGAGTGTTTGCGATCGAACTCTTGGATGCCATTCTCGTAATAATTTGACATGTTACCGAT
>CAKUXH010000021.1 GCA_934700265.1 uncultured Opitutales bacterium | reverse complement strand
GCAACATGCCTTTTTGATCTAAAATTTTAAGAAACGAAGCTTTTCCCATTAAACGAAAGGTTATAATACGTCCTGCGATAGCAACATTTTCACAGGATTTACCTTTTTTTTCACTTGTTTTAAAAAGATCTAGTACTTGCTTGGTTGTATGGGTCTGTTTGCAAGAAGCTCGGAAAGGATTATGCCCCTGTTGACATAAGGATTCGAATTTTTCTTTTCTTATGGCAAATAAATCATTTTCGCATTCGTTCATATTTTTAAAACATATTGTTTGTTAAATTTTGGCAAGCTTAACCTTTATAAAAATTGGTAAAGTTTTATTTTTTTATTTGATAAATTTTATTAATGCTTTAGAATAACATTTGTGAGGATGAAGAATAAAAATAATGGTTTTACATTGGTAGAGGTTATTGTTGCAGGAACATTATCCTGTATTACACTTGCTTGCATTATACAATTTTTTTTAACACAGCTAAACCAGTATCACTTAATTACTGCAAATAATGCATTAAATGAAAATTTGAGAATTTTTTCAAAGTTTTTTGAAAAAGATACGCATAATTCTCTTGAATTTTATGTATTTGATGATTTATCCAAAGCATTGGAATTTAAGAAAGATTCTAGTGTTGTTTTACCTAAAGCTGGTAATTGTGTTTTATTTGTTACAGAAAGAGGAATGGTTGATGGAGGGCGAGGGGATCTTTATTTTGTAGGTGATCAGATGTTTGTTAATAATCAGTCTTGTTATCCATTGTATCGATCAATTGTTTCTTTTGATTCTTCAAAGGCAATCAAAGAAACAGCCTCTTCTTTATCAAAGCTTATTTTAGGATATATAAAGCCAGATGAAACGACAACGTTTGTAAAACAATTTGAAGATGATAATTCTACTAAAGGTATTTTTTACGCAATAGATCATAAGCGTTTTAGTAGAAGTATAGATTCTTCAGCACCCCATGTAGCAGGATGTCGTCATGGAATATATGTTGGGACCACTTTTATTCAACCAGGATTGCATGGGAAAGTTTCTGAAAGTTTTGTAAATTTTTGTTTCTTTTCTCGCAATCCTAGATTTTAGTTTTTTACCAGTGATGTGTAGAAAGTAATAGAGATGTGGTTTATTTGTCAGGTAGAAAATGAACGTGGATATGTTCGTTGGCATGTAAAACGGGCATCTTCTTTTTATGCTTGTGTTCGTTTTTATCTTACAAGGGGTGTTTATATTTATAAAATAATTTCTTTAAGCAATTATATGTTGCAAAAGACAAGTTCTTTGAAAAAGAATGGAACGAAGTATTGGGAATATTTTTTTGAAAAATTACATTCATTGTTGGCAAGTGGAGAGACGTTATTAACAGCATTAAATGTTTTACAGGAAGATAAAAGTATTTCACAAACATTTGTAGCAAAAGCGCTTATTAATTTAAAAAATGGGTTGTTTATAGGGCCTTTGTGGTATGATGAAAGTGTTCCACTCAATAAAGGGCAAATGTATTTATTACAATGTGCAGAACAAGGAGGTTTTTTTACACAAGGAGTGAAGCAAATAAAAGAATCTTTGCATTTTCAGATAAAAGTGAAAAAACAAATTTGTCGAGGACTTATTTATCCGGCATGTGTATTATGCACGATGTTTTGTTTAATGTGTGTTTTAAGTTTGTTTTGGTTGAAAAATATGGAAACATTTTTTAAAGAACAAGCGATAGAGCCGGGAGTATTGGGAAAATTTATATTTTCTGCGAATCATTATTTTATCCCAATATTTTGCAGTTTTTTATTGATAGGGTGTTTTGTTTTTATTTTTTTGAAGCTAAGAAATATATCTTTATTAGATAAGGTCGAACGTTTTATTGAAAAGCGGTGTCGTTGGTTACAATACAGTATTTTTTCAATGAATCTTTCTGCATTTTTAGAGAACAATTTTTCGGTTGTAGAAGGGGTAAAAATTGCACTGGAGAATTTTGTTGATAAAAGTACGCAAAACAACGTTTTGTTAGGGTTGAATAATGGGCAAAGTTTATCTGTTGCATTATCATTTATGCCGAAAGATTTTTACATGACTTTGCAGAATGGAGAAATTTCTGGAGAGGTTGTTGAAACACTGAAGCAACTTTCTCAAATGTATTATCAACGTTATGAGGAGAAATTGATCCAATGGACAAAATATACAGAACCATTATGTTTGATATCGATAGCTGTTTTTGTATTTTTATTGGTAATTGTGATATTTTCTCCGTTATTACAATTATTTGAGTCGATAAATTTAGAATAAATTTTTATAAAAAAAACTGGAGACTTTTTGAAAAATGTCGTTATTATTAAAATATGAACAAGTATATTCAACGTTTTTTAGATGAAGATAAAGGTTACTTGACACAACACGTTTGCAAGACAATTGCTAAGGAAAAGTTGGCTTTGCCAAATCCAGACTTTGTCGATCAAGTGTTCATGAATAGTGATAGTTCTAATCTTGTTTTAAATAGTTTAATGCGTTTGCGTAACCATGGACGTTTAGCAAACACAGGTTATATTTCTATTTTGCCCGTGGACCAAGGAGTTGAACACTCTGCAGGAGCAAGTTTTGCACCAAATCCAGACTATTTCGATCCAGAGAATTTGGTTCGTTTAGCCATTGAAGGCGGTTGTAATGGTATTGCATCAACTTATGGAGTTTTATCATCGGTTGCTCGTAAATATGCTCACAAGATTCCATTTATTGTAAAATTGAATCATAATGAGTTGTTAACCTATCCTAATAAATTTGATCAGATTTACTTTGCTGAAGTCGAACAAGCTTTGGATATGGGGGCAGTTGCTGTTGGAGCTACGATTTATTTTGGCTCTCAAGAGTCTAGCCGTCAGATTGAAGAAACAAGCGCTGCATTTGCACGAGCTCACGAACTTGGATTGGCGACAATCTTGTGGTGCTACCTTCGTAACCCAAGCTTTAAGGCAGATAAAGATTACCATACCAGCGCAGATTTAACAGGGCAAGCTAATCACTTAGGAGCTACTTTGGGAGCTGATATTGTTAAACAAAAATTGCCAACGAATAATGGTGGATTTAAGGCATTGCCAAAGTTTGGTAAGACGCACGAAAAGGTTTATACAGAATTAACCACAGATCATCCTATTGATTTAACTCGTTATCAAGTTGCAAATGGGTATATGGGCCGTATTGGATTAATTAATTCTGGAGGCGCTTCTGGAAATAATGACTTTATGGATGCAATTGCAACAGCAGTTACTAATAAGCGTGCAGGAGGTATGGGACTTATTTTGGGTCGTAAAGCCTTCCAAAAGCCATTTAATGAAGGTGTTGAGCTGTTACATGCTGTCCAGGATGTTTACTTGGAAGATTCCATTACAATTGCTTAAACATTTTATTAAGCTTAGTGTAAAGGTCGCTTCGGCGGCCTTTTTTTTATAAAATTTTCATTAGAATCTTATTAAAAACTTGATAAATAATAAGAAAAATGGTATAATAAAACTATGAAAAATGCTTGTAAATGCTTAATAAGTCTGCTCAAAGTGCTTTTAGGTTTTATAAATTATAGAATTATTGTAATAAGTTTTATTTTAAGAATTCCATGTTGTTTTGGATATGAGCCAGGAAGTATATCGGGAAAATATCAATTTCTTGAAATTGGGAGTGGTTTTTATTATGATTATTGGATGCCAACTATGAAAAATAATTGGGGTTCTGAATCCATTGTTCGAGAGGCTTTCGCACCGAGCGCTATGGTTGATTGGGATGGTAATTTGTATACGGCTCATGTGTCTGATTTTAATTCTTCTGGGATAAAAATAAGTTTAAAAAGAAATGAAAATGGAAAAACCGTACTTACTAATGATTTTTATCCTTGGACGTATATTCCCAGCACAACCGTTGCTGGGAGAGTAACTACGAGTCCAAATTTGGGTGGAACTGGAAAATATTTCAATTATTATATCCATAATATATTTATGCCAACGATAGTACAGGAGGCAGAATTATCTACGTCATATATAAGAATGTTTTTATATATTCCACCTACGCGATATATGAATGCATATTGTTCTAATAGTAAATCCGATGGCTCAGGTATTGAAGGTGTTATGAGTATGCGATTGCGTAAATCAAATCTTTCTTTAGCAAATTCTAGCTTTTATTATCATAAGGATAATAGTGGATTGTGGTTTAATCGTCAAAGTAGTAGGCGTGTTGGTGAACATAGATACCCTGTAATTAATAGCAATTATGCTGCTTGTCTTTGGTATGGTTCCGGAACTTCAGATATATGGTTGTATTATGTTTCTGGAAAAGAAGAAGTACAAGACAACAGAGAATTGCATTATATTAGGACTGTCACAACACTAAGTGAAAAAGAACATAATAAATTTGCTGGTAGTGTTGATAAGTGCCCTAGCGATGAATATCGTTTGATCAACCGATTTATAAAACATGATAATTATATTTATTTTATAGGAAGTGTAGCAGGGTACTGGATTGATTTATATATGCAAGGTTTAAATGGGCAATATCGGAAAGGATATCTTTGTCCAGGAATTTATACCGAAACTTATACCTCTGGTGCAGAACCTTCTTCTTATGATTATGATTTTTGTATATTAAAAAATCCTGAAACGAATACACTTGTGTTGGGGGTATTAAATTTTGGAGCAAATAATAATACCTATTGGTCATATTTGACGGAAGATTATAATTGGTCGAGTACCTTTTGTAATTGGCCAACAAAAAACCTTTCTTTGGTATTGAGTTCTTGGCCGTTAACATCAGGAAATTCAGAACAGAATTTACCTCCAGTAGGTACTTGGGCTCAAAATGTAATTTATATGACAGATGTTGTTCGAGGGTATGGGTCAGCTTGTAATTTAGCAAATACAACTAAAGAAGATTTATATCGTTTTTATTTAAATACGCATAAAATATGTACAGATATTACGAATCCAGATAGTAAATATATTTTTTATTGTTACTGTTATCCTGGAAAGACAAAACAGTTGTATTTAGGATATGCGCAATATTCTTTTGACTCAAACAATCGGATTACGCTTGGTCCAAAATTTGAATTCCGAGCATCCGCTTCTCAATGGAGCAGTAGTTTTGGTAATTTTACATCCTGCTCGCGCATTATTTCTATGGACTGTAAAAATGGGCATCTGTGGATTACTTGGATGAATGCAGATAACACAAAATATTATGCATTTCATATTTTAGTTAAAGATTTGGTAGGCGAATGAGCACGAGAAATATTTAAGCTTTTGATGAGCTTGGAAGTGCATTTTCTAATCGAAGTAAGTATTCTTTTATCTCAAGCCCATCAGCAAATCCTACCAGTGACCCATTTGAACCTATAATTCGATGGCAGGGAATAATAATGGGAATATGATTTCGGTGGATAGCTTGTCCTACGGCACGGACAGCTTTAGGATTGTTTATTTTTTCGGCGATAAATTTGTAGGATTGGGTTTGGCCATAAGGAACACTTTGCAAAGCTTTCCAAACTTTGATTTGAAATTGTGTTCCATTAAGTTGTATTGGTAAATGAAATATTTTTCTACGTAATGAAAAATATTCATCTAATTGATGACATATTTCTACGAGCAAGGTTGTATTTGGCAATGTAGGTTTCTCTTGTGTATGGAACTGGATACACGTGAGGAAATTGTTTTGTGTACTTACTTTTAAAAGTCCAAGAGGGCTGACATAAGTGCAGAAGTTCATGTTTAATCTAAAAAGCTGTTTCTTGAGGTATTCTAAATTGATATAGGTATTCATCAGTTACATCTGATTCTTCGGTTGAAGAGAAATTGATGTTGTAGGTTAATGGTTGAATTGATGAAATGAATGTCTTTATACTAGGTACTGATTTGGCAGTTGAGAGTTTTCGTTTCATGTATTTTAAAAAACTAAAATTAGGTGAGGAGTCATTATTAGCTAGAAATTGGATTATATTCAAGTTTGTAAAGCATAAACCACACATATCTCGGGTGGTGCATCCATGGAATTCAATTGCAGAAACAGTTTCGTCTTCAGATAATTTACTTTTTACATCATTAAGAATATTGTCTATTATGTATTTATGCTGCAAAATATAGATAGCTTTCGCTTCACTATCTGTTGTGCGTATAGCTCTAAGGACATCAGGTCTCCATATACCCTTTTTATCTTGAGCTCGATTATCAAATTCATTTAAAAGCATCGCTTGGTTTTTTAAGCAAGGAACAGATGTTTTTGATGCTATAGCTTTAAAACGTGTATGTAGACTTTGCAACCTTGAAAAAATTTTTGTATCGTAATCAGAGCTGAAAAATATCAAATTTTTATTGTTTAAGTTTGCTAATTTTTTTAATTCATTACATTCTACTTCATCGATTTTTTCTGTTTTTTCTTTTATATAATTTTTAGTTAACGGTAACAGTATATTTTTACCTTTACTGGATCGAAAGATAAAAGTGCATGTGAAGAAGTTACAGGAAGAATATTCGTTTTTTGCTACCAATTTAGCCATTTCTTGGTGTAAAGATAATATTGTCTTTTCTGGCATTGTATTTAGCGTTCTAATATGAGGAAAAATGTCACAAGCAAACAATAAAGAATGAAAAAATAAAATTACGAAACTTGACAATGGCTTATAGAAATTTGATAATATATGCATTGATAAAATTAAATCAAAAATTTTCTATTTTTTTCAATATTTTTCTTTTTCAGCATTATTTTAAATGCGCAATTGCCAGATATTAGGTTATATATAGATAAATTAAAAGAGACAGATTTGTTTGATGAGAATAGTTTATCTTTTATGATGCAACTTCAAAGTAATGATTCAGGTTTTAGTTGTCGGTGTGGTGCTTTTTCTGATGTTTGTAATTCAGACTTCAATTTACATGAAAAGGTTGTTTTGTTGGTATATTGATTAAGTCTTGGAATTCAACAAACAAATAAAGATGATAGTATGCTTAACGAGGAGATTCGTAGTAATTTGGAAAATTTAAAAGAAAATTCTTTAGCTAAAAAGCTTGAAGATCCTTGTACAATAGAAGATTTGGAAAGAGAATTTGAAAGCAGGAGTAATCCTTCCAGCCCTATTGGTTCGCCTAAGAAAAGTGAAAAATAAATTTAGATTTTAATAACTTAAGATTAAAGATCTATTTTTGTTACAAAAATGGTTTATAACAAATTTTTTTGCATAGTTTTGTTATTTATATGAATTTTCTTTGCATATTCTAATTTCTCTTGTTCCATCTGGAAGGATAGAAAAATACAAATGCAAATCGAAATGGAAAGTTTTTTGTAAGCATTCAGGCCACTCGACGATAAGGCAGTATGGTGGGTTGCATAAATCATCTAAATCAAACGTATTTAAATTGCCGTTTTTTAGTCGATATGCATCCATATGAATAAGCGTTTTTATTCCTTGATGAATATCAATAATGCCGAAAGATGGGCTTTTAACATCTTCGATGCCCCATAATTTTCCAAGATATTTTACAAACGTCGTTTTCCCTGAGCCTAGGTTTCCATGTAAAGCAATGCTAAATTGTTCGGTACATAACGGTGAAATCGTTTTGGCTAAGTTTGCCAACTCTGTTTCTGTTTTAACAATTATCGAAGTGTTCATATTACTTAAAGAGTAAAATTAATGCTAGATTTGTTCCATTGAAGAGCGAATGAATACCAATATTAACCCAAATATTAATTGTGTTTATATAGATCAATCCTAACCAATAACCTAAAACTGTGAGTGGAAGTAGGGTAGCGAAATGTTGATGTGCGATCGCAAAAATAAAGCCATTCAGACATAAAGCTTTATTGATAGAAAAAAAATTAATTAAAAATTTTAATAAAATTCCACGGAAGATTATTTCCTCACATAGAGGAGCAAAAATTGTGACACATAAACTGAGGCCTACGATGCTATAGATATGTGATTGGTTTCTTTCTAGAAGTTGTATAATGGGTTGTTGATCTATGGACAATGGAATTCCTATTTTTATGAAAATCGATAATATAATTTGCCATAAAAAGGTAGTCGTAAGCAATAGTGGCAAACATTGACAGAAACCATTGAATATCTGAATGAACGTTTCTTTTGTACAAGGCGTATTTAATTGGAGATATTGTTGTAGAAACTTATATCGGTATAAAACGATTCCTAGTGAGATTGCCAAGCAAAGTTCTCCATAAAAAGCTAACTGTAAAATTTTATCGACTTGAGGCAATTGTTGGGGAAGAAAATGAGCGCATATTTTTTGAAAAAGAAAGGGTACATAAAAAAAAACTACAGTTCCTAAAATGAGGATATAAATTTTTAATTTTATAGGCTGAGCCTGTAAAATGGTAAAATTTTTATTAAATAAATTTTTGATAAGAAGGATTGTCCCATAAAAAAAACAGATTGAGGTCCACAAAATTGCAATAATTATCATAAAAGAAATTATGAAAAATAAAAATATGAATTTGCAAGAAGAAAGTAATTAACCCATAAAAATCCAACAAATATTCTGTTGGATTTTATAGTATATTGATTAGATAGATGCTTTATTCATCAGCAGAATCTGTAGAGCTTGTAGAAGTACTACGTGACTGGAACTCCTGTTCAAGATCTTGAAATGTAAATCCTAGGTTTGCATTATCTAAATTTCTTTTACTGTCTTCACCTCACTCATTCATTTCTGATTTTATATCATTTATAAGTTTTTCATCTTGGGGATCAATTTCATCATATAGAAAAACTGTCAATTAAAAATAAAATTTTAGTGATCGGAATTATGATAGGTAAAGTTTTTACATGTACTAATTTCCCTTTTAGGATAAGTACGAAATAGTATTAAATTTTTGAAAAGTGTAATGATTTCCTGAGTGAAAATTTTTATTATTTTTTTGAACGTTTTTATATGAGTTGTGTCTTAATTAATACAAACGTTTCGTTTTATTTTATCTTTCAAAACAATTTTATCTTTCTTATGAGGCTTGGTTAAGCCTCATTTTTATTTTTTATGTAAAGATGTCTTATTTTTTATATGGAGTTTTTAGATAAACCAACGTACATCATTAATTTTTGAGGGTAAAAAATGATTTATCGTGTTCAAGAATAAAGAAGTTTTAAATTGTAACTTTTGTTTTAAAATTGCGTTAGGAACTTTTATCCATAGACAATTCCATTTGTCAAGTTTCTCAGGGTTACAGTTTATAAAATCTGTGCCTGTAAACCAATCTTTCCAATATGTTTGTAGAAGTTGAATTGATTTGTTTTTTGGGGAATTCAAAAAATTTTTTTGTAATGTTTTTTGTAGAATATCTGAAAAAAAAGCAATCGAATTCTCAGAAGTAAAATCCGTACTTGTTGTAGGAATATCCCTAAAGTTAGCAATTAACTTTAGGGTTTGTTTGGAAAATTTTGGGTTAGGCGACACGTTCAACAATAAAGTCGGTGTAAGTTGGACGCTTAGGGGCTAAACGGTAAGCTGAACGCAAGTATTCTAAAGCTGTATCTAAGCGAGAATGATCATTGTAGTGAATCATCATTAATGCATCACCTTGTTTTACTTGAGTTCCAACTTTTTTGAGCTGTGTGATACCTACCGAAGTGTCAATGACGCCGGTATCATCTGGATGCATCAATATATCTGCCCCCTTTGCTAACATTCCTGCATTGATTGCGTGGATATAACCACGTTTAGGGGCTGCTAGTTTACGAACGTATTTAGCTTTAGGAAATTTGTCTGGATGATCGATGTAAGAAACATCACCGCCTTGTGCCTTAACCATATCCTTAAATTTAGCAAAGGCAGATCCGTCACTTAAATGGCGTAAAATTGTTTGTTTAGCGGATAGGGTTGATCCAGATACGCCTGATAAACGAACCATTTCCATGCCTAACTTTAAAATCAATTCCTTTAAATCTTCTGGACCACGTCCTTGCAATAATTCAATTGCTTCTTGAATCTCAAGGTTGGTGCCAATTGAATCTCCTAATGGTTGATTCATATCGGTTACAAGTGCAACGCAACGTCTTTGTAGGGAACGAGCTGCTCGTGTAATAACACGTGCGAGTTGTTTAGCTTGTTCAACATCTTTTAAAAAAGAACCGTTACCCCATTTTACATCGACAACTAAATTTTCAGAACCAACCGCTAAACGTTTACTTAGAATGCTACTTGTTATAAGCGGAATACTTGCTACAGTTGCAGTTGCTTGGCGCATGTTATTTAAAATCTGATCAACGGGAGCAATTTGCTTTGGTTGAGCGCAGAAGCAACAGCCAACTTTTTTTAATAAATTGATGCATTCTTTTACGCTATAATCTGTTTTAAATCCAGGAATAGATTGTAATTTTCTTAGGTTCCCGAATATAAAATTTTCATCATCACCAATAACAGAAGGTACTACCACTCCGCATGCAGCGACCAATGGAGTTAAAACGATATTGCTTTTATCTCCTACGCCTCCTGTTCCGTACAAAGAGATTTTAGGCATGCCAATATCGGTTAAATCTACAACTTCACCGGATAACATCATTTCTTCAGTGAGTACAGCGGTTTCTTGAGCCGATAGTCCCTGAAAATAAATGGCCATAATTAAGGCTGCTAACTGATGGCTTGGTATTTTGTTGTTTAAAATAGATTCAACGATGTAACGAACTTCATTATCTGAAAATTCTTCAGATTCGCGTTTTTTTTCTATTAAATACGCAAATGATGGCTGTATATTTTTGCTGACAGGTATTTTCTTTTCAATCATGGGTGTATAAAAGATTCGTACTTTTACAAAAAATTTTCACAGATTAGTTTTTATTTTTTGTAAGATCAAGAATAATTTGACAAATTTTTTAAGAAATGTCCAGCTTTTTTACCAAATACTCAAAAGCAAACCGATAAGAATGCGATAATATCCAAAGATTTTCAGCCCATTTTTTTGTAAAAATCTTAATAATAGAGAGATAGTAGATGTACCAACTATAAAAGCTATAGCAATACCTAGTAAGTAGGTATTTATTGGAATGGTTTGGAAAATTTCACTGCCATATTTTAAAAACTTGTAAAAAGTCGCGACGAAAGAGGTTAATAATCCTAGTAAAAAACTAAATTTAATGGCTTGTGGTAAGCTTAATCCCACGAGGATACCTCCCATAATGGTTGCTAATGAGCGACTAAATCCAGGCCATAAGGCAACTATTTGACAAATTCCTATGATAATAGCGGAACGTGTTGATAGATTGTAAATGTTCTCTATATAACTAGGGGTTTTTGCTCGAAAACGTTCTAACCATAAAATAATGCATCCTCCCATCAATAGTGAAAAGGCAATAAAAGTTTTATGATAAAAATGGTTCTGAATGAATCCATCGAGTAAAAAACCAAGTAAGCCAGCAGGAATAAAGGCAATGCCTACGTTGAGTCCAAGTTGAAACCCTTTTCGATCTTTTCTTAATAACCACCCTTTAAAAATTCGAATAACATCTCGTCGATAAAATAATAATAAGGTTAAAATAGTTCCTAATTGGATACAAACCATATAATTTTCGATTGATTTTTTTGTCTGATCATTTTTAACTTTTTGGAAAAAATAATCATTCACGAGAATCATATGACCTGTTGAAGAAATCGGTAGAAATTCTGTAATACCTTGTACCACTCCTAATGTAACAGCATGTGCATTAGAAATACATGTTTCCTCAGCATGTAAGGTGTAAGGAAACAATGCCAATAAAAACAATTTAAGTCGGTACATTATTCCCCTGACACTGTTTTTAGCAGTTCAACATCTGGATCTCTCCCATTGAGATGGTAAGCTAAAATCCGATGTAAACCATCTTTTAAAGAAACTTTGGGTTGCCAATTAAGCTTTATTTGAGCTTCTTTTATGGATGGAACTCGGCGAGCGACATCTTGATAGGCGGAACCATAGTGTTCTTCAGCAGAAACAGATTTTATTTCGATAGAATTTGCGAGCTTCTGATCGAATTCTGCAACAGCTTCTTTTACGAATTGAGCTAGTTGAGCAATGGAATAATTTTCATTTGGATTCCCAATATTGAAGATACCACGCGTAGCACAGCCATTTTCATTATTGATAATTTTCACTAAACAATCAATACCATCATCGATATAAGTAAAGC
>CAKUXH010000020.1 GCA_934700265.1 uncultured Opitutales bacterium | reverse complement strand
ACCCATCCGGCATGTTATCATAAAAATTCCTCTCTGATTCCTTAAGCTCAATTTCACTAGAAAGTTCATCTTCATAAACTTTTTCAACATTTGCCCACTCCCAAAAAGAAAATATTCCATCTCTCAAGTCACAGAATGACATTGGCTTATAAACAATTGCTCGTTCACGTATATTAGCAATAAATGCATATACCTGATCATCAAATCGATAAGAAATATATAACAAATGAGACAGGTTACTACATGTATCAAATCTGTCAATACTACTATCAGGATATCCTTTTATTATTATCTTCTCAGGTTTACACCTTTCATTATAAACAAATTCATATTTTGCAACTCCATATATTCCAATTGATAAAAATAAAAAACTAAAAGCAATTAATATCCTCTTCATATTTATATGATACGATTTTTACACAAAAAATTCAAGTTTTTTATTTTATAAAGCCATTAAAATTCATGAATAAATAACGATTTATCTGCAAATAATTGAATCATAGGTAACCTCAAACCAGCCTACATTAAATAAAAAAACGTCATTTAAAATAATTACTTCAATAGAAAACACAAAGCACCAACAAAAACCTGATCAAATAATGCAATCAAATGTTCCGAATTTAAAAGCAAGCAACCACAAGATAAAGGCGCTGGTATAAATTTTTCTAAATTGGTTCCATGAATATAAACACAACGCTTATATGTATCACAGCAACGCCCCAACACATCAAAACCAAGATTTTTTCCCCATTCACAACCCTTTAAACGTAAAACACGTGTCAAAATCCTCGCTCTTTCTTTTTTATCAATAGCCTGCGGGATGATCCTTCCTGTAAATTTACGACCGATCAATTCCCCACCTATTGGTACAGAGTATCCTATTTTTTCACAAATGTAATGCAAACCATCCGGCGTACCTAAGCTATTCATCACGTTGCTCAATGAAGCTTTGCTGTGAGAAAACACACATTCAAAATTTACACAAAATCCTACAGACCTCCATTGCATTAAGCACAATCGACAGGAAAACAAATCAGCAAAAATCACTTGCTGACCATTAAATAAAATCGCATTCTTTTCAATCAGTCTAAAAGAATCTAAAAAATTATTCCTCATCCTTAGCTGATACGGATTTTTCTGCATCCTCTTCGGACAATGTTTCCAATGTTAAGCTTGCTCGGTCTAAATATGATTGACAAATTTTCTGATACATTAAACCTTCTTTATACGACTCCAATAAGAAATCCAACGAAACGTTCCCTTCTTCCAAGGACTTCACGATCGATTCTAATTTTTCCAATGCTTCTTCAAAAGAAAGTGTTTTTTTTCTTTTCTTAACTTCCATAATCTTTAGAGTATAAAAACAAAAGAAAAAAACAAGGTCAATTTTTAAAGGAAGGCAATTAGATGTTGAAAGAAGTTTTATGGATACTACTCACTGTATTTTTTTTAACAGAAACGACGCTCTTATTCCTTAATGGGAAAAGTATTCGAAAAAATTTGAACAACAATATCTTTCGAGATTTTATCGATGATAAAACATTTGCAAATGCTTCAACCTATTCTCTTGTAAGGAATCAATTCTCAATAATACAATTATTTTATAAAACCATTATTTTAGCCTTTATTATTCAGTTGAATATCATCCCATTATATTTGTGCAACCTCAACCATCTTGATAGTATTTGGATGCAAAGTTGTTGGTTATTCTTATGGAACTTCTTATTTAGCCTTTTATTTTTGCCACTAGATTACATCAGTACCTTCAAGATAGAGAAAGATTTCGGATTTAATCGATCAACGCAAAAACTCTGGATTTCTGACCAAATAAAAGGATCTTTTATTAGCGCTTGTATAAATATCCCAATCTTTGCATTGCTTTTATATCTCCTAAAAACATTCGTAAATTCTTGGTGGATCTGGGGAGCTTTAGGAGCCTGTATTCTCCAAGTCTTTCTTATTTGGATTTATCCTAAGCTAATTCTTCCATTATTTAATAAATTAACCCCGCTTGAAGATGGAAGTTTAAAAACAAAATTAAACCAACTCGCACAAAAAGTAGGGTTTAAAGCAACTGCCATTCAAATTTTAGATTCAAGTAAGCGATCAACTCATTCTAATGCTTATTGTAGTAGTCTTGGTAAAATTCAACACATCGTTCTTTATGATACTTTATTAAAAAATTTCTCTGATGAAGAAATAGAAGCAATTTTGGCTCATGAAATAGGCCATTACAAATGCAAACATATTTTAAAAAGTTTACTACTTTCAACATTAACAACACTTATTGGTTTAAAAATTTGCGATTGTCTACTCAAAACAGATTGGTTAGCATTCCAATTTGGATTAACAACCATGTCCCCCTTGTTGCTACTTATTGTATTATCTACCTTTTTATCTTTGTTTACTTATTGGTTTAATCCCATTATTAACCGTTTCTCACGAAAATATGAATATGAAGCTGATGCTTTTGCCAACAATTTAGCACCAGATTGTGGGAAAAATTTAATTCAAGCACTGAAAAAATTATATCGAGATAACTTAAGCAATCTATTTCCTCACCCTTTTTATAGTGGATTTCATTATTCGCACCCCACTTTAACAGAACGAGAAAAAGCAATATATGGAAAAAACAATTTTTCAAAAAATTATTGATCGAGAGATTCCCGCAAATATTGTTTTTGAAGACGATATTTGCATCGCCTTTCGAGATGTAGCTCCACAAGCCCCGGTTCATTGTCTCATTGTTCCTAAAAAACATATACAACGGTTATCCCAAGCATCTCTTTCTGATCAAGCTATCCTTGGTCACTTGCTATTAATTGCTTCAAAAGTTGCAACAATTACAGGTATCACAGAAACTGGCTTTAGAACTGTAATCAATTGTGGCCAAGATGGTGGAGAAACAGTTCCTCATTTACACATTCATGTACTCGGAGGACGCTCACTGCAATGGCCTCCAGGGTGATAATAAAAATTACCAATAATATTAAAATAAGAGATATATCATCATGAAACAAAAGACATTACAAAACTCTTTCCAGATTTCAGGCAAAGGCCTGCATACAGGTGTTAACACTTCTGTAATCGTTCATCCTGCTCCTGAAAATCATGGTATCATTTTTCAATTAAAACAAGGAAATAATACGGTCCTTATTCCAGCAAATATCGACTACATCGATGATCTTGTTCGAGGAACCACTTTATCTAAAGATGGGATAAAAGTTCACACCATCGAACACCTTTTAAGTGCTTTATTCGGTTTAGGTATTGACAATGTTCTCATTGAAATGGTGGAACACGAATTACCAATTTTAGATGGATCTGCGAAACCATGGGTTGAAGCTCTCCTATCTGCAGGCATTCAAAATCAAGAAGCTGAAAAAAACTTTTTTGAACCAACCGAATCCATATCTATTGTAAAAGAAGATCGCTCTATAATGATTCTTCCAAGTGATGATTTTAAAATAACATGTACCTCCACAGACGATCGAAAAACACACACTCAACATTTATCGCTAAGTATTGATCCAGAAACCTACGCACAAGAAATTGCCAAAGCACGCACATTTACTCCATATGAAGACATTGAACCACTTATAAAATTAGGAAAAATAAAAGGTGGAACTTTAGATTGTGCTATTGTTATAAAAGGAGACAAAATTTTATCAAACGAACCGCTTCGTTACCAAGATGAATTTGTAAGGCATAAAATCCTTGATATTATTGGCGATTTAGCACTTTTAGGAAAACCAATAAAAGGGCACATTATTGCCATAAAAACAGGTCATGCTCTTAATGCTTCTCTTGTTAAAGAGCTAAAAGCACAGATGATCCAAGAAGATTTACCCCTACCTAATGATGAACCTCAAGCTATTTTAGACATTCATGAAATCTTAAAACGATTACCACATCGTTATCCTTTCATTATTGTAGATCGGGTATTAGCCACAAATGATAATACGTTGACTGCTATTAAAAATATTACCATAAACGAACCTTGTTTTACGGGCCATTTCCCAGAAAATCCTGTATTCCCTGGAGTACTTCAAATTGAAGCGATGGCACAAGCGGCTGGTTTACTTATGAGCTTAAAAATGAATCAAAACTCTACCCAAAGTAAAGTTTATTTCATGAGCGTAGATAAAGTAAAATTTAGAAGAGTTGTACAACCCGGTGATCAATTACGCATAGAAATCAAGCTTTTAAAAATAAAAAACAATCGTATTGGTTATGCAGAAGGACAATGTTTTGTAAAAGATAAAATTACATCTTCGGCAGAACTCATGTTTATGATTGCAAACAATTAAAACGACTATGGCCATTCATTCTACAGCCATTATTGAAAAAGGAGCCCAATTAGGGAAAAATGTTACGATTGGGCCTTATGCCTATATCGGATCACATGTTACTTTAGGAGACAATTGTACCATAGAACATCATGCAACCGTAGATGGGTATACCACCTTAGGAACTAACAACATTGTTTATCCTTATAGTTTTTTAGGAGCAAAAACGCATGATTTAAAATATAAAGAGGGTACCTGCTATTTAAAAATAGGTAACCACAACGTGTTTCGTGAATATGTTTCTATACACACCGCAACCTCCGATGGAGATGCTACCATTATTGGTAATCACAACTATATCTTAGCATTTACCCATATTGGACATGATTGCAAGTTAGGAAACAATATCATTATGAGTGCTCAAATTGCTACCGGAGGACATGTACAGATCGATGACTTTGCTAATATCGGTGGAAATTCTTCCATTCATCAATTCTGCCGTATCGGTGCATACGCTATGCTTGGTGGACATTCTTTCTTAAAAAAGGATATTCCCCCCTTTATGATTGCTTGCGGCGTTCCGGCTGTTGCCAAAAGTTATAACCGTGTTGGAATTTTAAGAAGAGGATTTTCTGAAGAGGAACGGGTTATCATCAAGCAAATGTATAAATTAACATATGAGTCGAATCTAAATCGAACACAAGCAATTGAACAAATACAGAAAATATCTGAATTAAATACATTTACAAAAATCCGAGAAACTTTTTTTAACTTTTTACAACAACCATCGATACGAGGACTTATTTAGATGCCCCCTTTACCGCCTAAAAATTTTGTGCCAGAACCTTTTCAATATCATACAGAATTAGAGCTTACCATTCATACGCTTACCAATGAAGGACGAGGAATTGGTAGAATCAACAATTGGACAATCATGGTTCCTTTTGTTATTCCTGGAGAAAAAGTGCGTGTTCGTATTTTCAGAAATCATAAGAATTATTCTGAAGCTGATCTTATGGAAATTATTGAACCATCGCCAGAAAGAATACAACCCCTCTGTCCTCTTTTTGGAAAATGTGGAGGTTGTCAATATCAACATATTTCTTATGAAAGCCAACTCAAATGGAAACAACAACAGGTTTTTGATTGTTTCGAACGCATTGGTAAAATAAAAACAAAGGTACAACCTGTAATTCCATCTGAAAAAACTTTTGGTTATCGCACAAAGTTAACCCCTCATTTTGAAAGACATGGTCAACATTGTCCCATCGGATTCCTTATAGACGGTAACAAAAGAACTATCATTGATGTCCCTCAATGTCCTATTGCCAGTAAAAAAATCAATGATGTCCTTCCTAAAGTCCGAAAAAAAATCCAAAACGCCGACCTTCGACATGGTACACTTCTTTTACGCGAATATGATGATGGAGTAACTACTGATTTTAATACAAATTGTGTTTCAACAGTTCACGACCTTACTTTTAAGTTCCCTGCCGGAAGTTTTTTCCAAAATAACCCTTATATTCTCAAAGCTATTTTTAAATTTTTAGAGGGTATCATAAAACAAAAATCTGATATTCATTACCTCGTTGACACTTATTGTGGAGTAGGTGTATTTGGCATTGCATTATCAAAATTTGTAAATCAATTTATCGGCATTGAAATCGATGAAAAATCCATACAATTAGCACATGAAAATATGCAAAAAAATCATGTTCTCAATGGAAAATTTATCGCAGGTGATGCTCAAACTATTTTTCAAAATGTTACATTTATTCCTTCCGAAACGTTGGTTATTATGGACCCTCCACGTAAAGGAACAGATGATACTTTCTTACACCAATTGGCCGCTTTTAAGCCAAAATGTATCGCCTATATTTCTTGTGCGCCTGATACACAAGCACGTGATATAAATAGATTACTAACATCAGCACCTGAATATAAAATAACTATGGTTCAACCATTCGACATGTTTCCTCAGACAAAACATATGGAATGTGTAGTACTTTTAGAACGACAAGTATGATTATCGATAAGCATATTTTTAAAGAGTGGCTAAAAACCTTAAGCGTAACCATTATGCTTATTTTAGGCATATTGGTTTTAGAAGAAATGTATAAAAATTTAAAAACATTTCTTGACCATAACGCCTCCTTAGGAACCTTATTGATTTATTATATTTATTTTATACCTAATTGTTTATGCACAGTGCTACCCATCTCGTTTTTTATATCAGTCATCTATACCTTAAATGATATGCAAGCACATAATGAAGTCATTGCATTACGTGCCTCAGGATTAACGATATTTCAAATCACACGCACATTTTGGGCTGCAAGTATCTGCCTCATGTTTTTAATGGCAACATTCAATGCCTATATTTTACCATTAGCTTCTGATAAAATGAACCAAATTGTTCAATCCATTGAGTACGATTATCAAAAAAAACAAAGTGGTCATTCTGATCAAATAGGTTTGCAACATCATTTGTGCCTTCACAATGAAAAAGAAGGTCGCTTGTGGCATATCAAATCATTTAGTTTATATACTCAACGAGGCACCTATGCCACCTTATCGTTACTCTCCAATAATAAAGAAATTGAACGCATAGAATCAGAGATTATACAATATAATTCAGTTACACACACATGGACATTTATCAATGGCCGACACTGGTTTTTTGAGAGATCTTCATTTTTGCCAAAACGATTTATTCCATTTAATCAGTGGCAAATTTCATGTAAAGAAACACCCCAATTAATGCAATTTGCTTATCAACCTCTCAAATATTTAGGCGCAAATGAATTGAAACAAATAATCCATTTTTTTCAGACGTCAAACCCACGTTTTATTGAACACCGTATCAAATATTTCTCCATTTTATCTAGCCCACTTATTTGTTTAATGATTGTATTACTTGCTATTCCTTTTTCCTTAAGTGGTGTACGAACCAATCCTATGGTAGGTGTTACAAAAGCAGTTGGTTTATTTTTTTCTTATTATATACTAGGAAGTATTGGAAAGCTATTAGGAACCCAAGGGTTTCTTTCTCCTATCATCGCTGCCTGGCTACCTAACCTATTAATGTTAGGTTTTGGAATTGGTTTATATAAAAAGCTTGCACCACAATAATACTATGGCCCTCTACTCACAAGAATGCTTGAATAACATCAAACAAAAAGTGTCCATTGTTGATGTCGTATCTCCTTACGTGCAGCTAAAACCATCTGGACATTATTTGAAAGGGTTAAGTCCATTCTCTCATGAAAAGACCCCTTCTTTTTTTGTCGATCCTCAAAGAAATATATTCAAATGTTTTAGCACAGGCAATGCTGGTGATATTTTCCGTTTCTTAGAGATAAAAGAACAGTTAACATTCACAGAAGCCGTTGAATGGTTGAGTGAAAGATTTAATATTCAATTAGAATATAGCCACCTAAAAAACAAACCACTAAAGCCTCAACAGCTTCCATTAAAAAAACTTCTCTACTCTATTTACGAAAAAGCAACTACTTTCTTTCAGCAACAATTTTGGGCTGAAAATACAATTGCACAAAATGTACGTAACTATTGGATATCCGAACGACACTTTAAACCAGAAACAGCAAGAGAGTTTTCTGTAGGGTTTGCTCCAATTGAACTAGGGAGTTTATATACATTTTTAATAAAGAATGGTTTTTCCCGCGAAGATCTTACACAAAGTGCCTTATTTTATCGCCCTAAAACAACAACCTCTTCTCTTATTACGCGCTACCAAGGTCGCTTAATTCTTCCCATTAAAGATATTCAAGGACGAACCATTGCATTTTCAGGCCGAATACTCCCATTTATCAAAAACCCTAATGATCCCACACAAGAAGCAAAATATGTTAATTCACCCGAAACACCTATTTTTGTAAAGGGACGTGAGCTTTTCAATCTAGATAAAGCTCGTCAAAATTTAAATGAACATTCATCATTTTTATTAGTTGAAGGTCCTTTGGACGTTATTCGATGTTGGGAGTGTGGATTAAAAACAACTGTTGCCCCACAAGGAACTGGATTGACAGAAGAACAGTTAAAATTACTTAAACGATACGATACATCGATCATCGGCATGTTTGATGGAGATAATGCAGGAATCAAGGCAGGTATTCGTCTTATGACTTTAGGCATTCCTCTTGAAATTCCAATAAAGTACAAGCTTTTAGAATCTACAGAAGATCCAGACAGCACCTTTGCTAACCATCCTGAAAAAGCACAAAAAATACAGAAAAATCTTTTATCTCCTGTTCAATTCTTCATGCAAATTTATAAACAATCAGGTTATAATACGGAAAAATTACAACATCAAGTTTTGCAACATCTTTTACCTATCATAGGAAATTGTGAATCTGCTGTTTTAAAATTTGAACTTTTAAAAGAACTATCGCAAGCGTTTGGTTTACCTCCTAAAGTCTTAGAAGAAGAACTGATCCATCAAACAAATAAAAATCGTATATTTAACGAAGATATCACTAAAACATCCAATATAAAGCTAACAAACTATACAGACACTTTAGAAGGACAATTACTATTGTTTTTATTTCATGCTCCAGATTGGACAAAATGCATCTTAAAATCTATTTCATTCGAATGGCTTGATACAAAGACTTCAGTGGGACAACTTTTGCAAAAAATACTTAATGAATTTTCTGAAAATGGGATAGAGTCGTTAACAAACAGAGAAATATTTCATCTTACAAGTGAAGAAGAAAATATCTGGTATCAATGCCTTGCAGAAGATTTTCTAAATGAAAATTTAGAAGAACGATTAACTCTAATCTTACAACAATTTTATCGTCGTTTTTTAAAAAAAATGATTTCTGACATTGACAAAGAATTGATAAAAAGTTCTAACATCAATACAGAGCTTTTAAAAAAATTACAAATGGACCGGTTTTCTTACAAAAAAGCACTAGCAAATATTTCATCATCAGTTTGTTTGATAAAACAATAATTTAGGTATTTTTCGAATGGTTATTCAGCGTAAAGTCAAAGTTATAAAGGCAAGTGATATTCTCAATGAGAAGATTCGTCAGCTCATCTCACTTGCAAAACAGCAAGGGTTTTTAACCGTCCAAGATATCAATAGTCATCTTCCTGATAGTGTAAAAAAGGCTGATGAAATTGAAAATGTCATCAACATTCTTGAAAATCTAGAAATTGATATTCTAGACAATGATGAAGCAGAACGTCAGCGTCAGCAAGAAGAAGCAGCTGAAACCTCAACCAATGCACTTTCAGAAAACGAAGATAATCAAGAAGATCCTGTTCGAATGTATCTAAAGCAGATGGGACAAGTTCCTCTGCTCTCTCGGGATCAAGAAGTAAACATTTCAAAACGTGTAGAAAAAGCTGAGTACGCAGCGCAAGATAAATTATTCTCTGTTTCACTTTCGCTTAATTTTCAAAGAGATCTCGCTAACAAATTGCTCCAACACGAAGAACGCTTTGATAAAATTGTTGTAGACAAAAAAATTGAAAGTCGCGAAGCTTATTATCAAAGTTTAGAAAAGCTCATCAGTCAATGTGATTCTTTAGGAGATCAATTAAATAAACTTTGGCAAAGCTATTGGGAAGAAAAAGATCCAGAGCAAAAAGAAAAACAATTAGCACGTTATAAAAAATACGAAGCACAATTAAAACCTATTTTCAGAAAATTCTGTTTTAAATTAAAAGTATTTGAAGAATTTCTGAACCAATTTTCGCCTTTAATTCGCGAAATTGAAAACATTCAAGATTGTTTACAATCAGTTCAGAGAAACACAGGAAGTGTCAAATTTAAAACCATCGATGCAGAAAAAATGAAGCAACGCCTTCGAGATATTGAAGGCGAGATTCGCATGCCCGTTACAGAATTAATAGATCTTGTACGCTCTGTAAGAAAACATATAAAAGAAGCACATGCTGCAAAAACAGAAATGGTTGAAGCAAATTTGCGCTTGGTAATTAGCATTGCAAAAAAATATACTAATCGTGGGCTTTCATTCCTTGATTTAATTCAAGAAGGTAACATGGGTCTGATGAAAGCTGTGGAAAAATTTGAGTATCGTCGTGGCTATAAATTTTCAACATATGCCACTTGGTGGATTCGGCAAGCTATCACACGTTCAATCGCAGATCAAGCCCGCACGATTCGTATTCCTGTACATATGATTGAAACCTTAAACAAGGTAATCCAAGTTCAAAAACAACTCGTACAAGAATTAGGCTATGATCCTACCCCAGAAGAGGTTGCAGAAGAATTACAAGTACCTGTAAGCCGTATCGAAGCAATCATCAAGATTGCTCAACAACCTATTTCATTGCAAAGTCCTGTGGGAGAAAGTGAAGATAGTTGCTTTGGAGATTTCATCGAAGATAAAGCAGCAGATAATCCTTCTGATACCACCGCTTATAATCTATTAAAAGAAAAATTCTTAAATGTATTAAATACCTTAACAGATCGTGAGCGTAATGTATTATCTTTACGTTTTGGATTGAATGATGGATATAGTCGTACACTTGAAGAAGTAGGAAAAGCGTTTAATGTTACCCGTGAACGTATTCGTCAAATTGAAGCTAAGGCTTTGCGTAAAATGCGACATCCTACACGTTTACGTCAATTTAAAGGTTTCCTTGAAGGGGAAATTGATCAGCAACAAGAAGCAAGTTTTGATGCGTTTCAAAAGCCAAATCGCAAGCAAGAAAAGATGGAGCTTATTGCACAACTTCGTCAGTTGGGTATACGCCCCGATGGAACATTTATCGATTAGTTAAAGAGCAATACATATCCTTTCCAAAATGTTGTTGTTTTGGCAAATTTATTTGTTGTTATTCGTGGCTAGTTCTCCAGTTGCATATGTAGCGATGTATATTGCAATGACACCACAATTATCACAACAGCAACGTTGGCAGTTTGCCAAAAAGGCATGTTACATTTCTTTATTTATCTTACTTGTCATAGGCATATTAGGTCAATCATTTTTAACCCTCCTTGGAGTTAAACTAGGTGCATTTAGAATCGCAGGTGGACTTATTATTGGGCTTATTGGGTTGGATATGCTTCAACACAATTTAGAAACAACCTCTAAAACTTTTTCAGAGGAGCATGTTGTTGTTCCGCTCGCATTTCCTATGATATCAGGTCCTGGAGCTATTTCTGCGATCATGATTGCAAAAACATCCGTACATACATTCATAGATAAAATACATTTCTTTTCAGCAATTATAAGTATCATTCTCACTTTTTATGGATTCTTCTATCTTGCAATCAAATTTTCTACAAAAATTAGTTCAAATATTGTCACCATTATCTATAAGATCAGTGGAATCATTCTTGTGCTACTAAGCATTGAATTTATTCACAAAGGTATAATAAAAATTTAATCATACACATTATTAGAAATACCTATTTTCAAAACATCCATTAAGTTCTTTAAAAAAAACCCCTAACGAATATCTACCATTCCAAAGCCAGATTTTAAAATCATCCGACTGAAAGATTTTATCTAATTCTTTTTTTACTTTTTCTCTATTTTTATCTGAACTAAAATACATGGTAAGCAAACTAAAACCACGCCCAACTAACCAGTTTTCTATATCATACCCTGTTCCCCCATAAGGTACTCTCGTAAAGTCATAATTTTTACCTGCATAACCTGCATATAATGTTTTATTAAAAAAATTACTTGGAACAAAAAAACTCAAATTTTTAGGAATCTCTCCACCGCCCCCATCATTCGGAAATTCATTAAAAATCAAATAATGAGAGCGGCAAGCATTCATGATATCAACAAACTCATTCACAGTTTGTTTTATCATAAAATCCTCATAAAATTTTTTAATATGTGGAGAAATAACATACCCACAAATACTGATAATGGC
>CAKUXH010000019.1 GCA_934700265.1 uncultured Opitutales bacterium | reverse complement strand
ATAATAAATCTTAAAATGCTTTCCATGACAAGACGTTGGTGGCGTCTTCAATTGAATCTTTTGAAAGAAACGATTGAGTGCTCCTGTCGTTACTTTCGTCTGCAAACGTTTTTGTAGAGCTTTGATTTGATTTAAAAGAAGCTCCAAACCTTCCCCTGTTTTAGCAGAAATAAAAACAACACTTGCATCGGTAAAAGGACAAGCTTTACGCACTTCTTCCAAAAAGGCTTGCTGGAATTTCTCACAATTCTTACCTTCTTCAGTCAATTTCTCACGAGCAATATCCCACTTATTTACTACCAAGATACATCCTTTACCTAACTCATGAATCTCGTTGATAAGATTTTTATCAATCGTAGTTGGACCCGCTAAAATATCGAGCAAAATAACAGCAATGTCTACCTTTTGTAAAGCAACATTTGTCCTAACCGAAGAATAAAATTCAATAGCATCTGTTGTTTTTTTACGAATACCCGCGGTATCTACCAAGATAAAATTTTCCTTTTTCCCTGTTTTACGAAACGTCCAAGTAAATGGACAAGAAATCGCATCACGCGTTGTCCCTGCAACATTACTAACGAGCACACGATCCTCTTTTAACAAGGCATTTGTAAGCGAAGATTTTCCAACATTCGGTCTTCCAACTAAAGCAAATTGTGCTGTTAAAGGAATCGCTTCTTCATGCGATTCAACCTCAGGAAGACTTTGCAAAATAGCCTCTTTTAAAAGATTGATGTTGCTATTATGTTCAGCAGAAATAGGAATAAGCACATTCCAGCCTAAGCGATAAAATTCAGTTAAATTATCTTCATCTAACTCGTTATCAATTTTATTAACTACTAAGATACGAGGTTGTTTTAATTTACGTAATTCTTGCGATAATTGACGATCCATTGGTGTCAACCCACAACGACCATCTAAAACCCAAACGATAACATCTGCATTTTTGACTGCGTTCCAAACACGTGCCTCTACCGACTTTGAAAAAGCATCCTGCGGACTAAAAAGTCCTCCACTATCAATCAACTGAAAACGATTATCCACATCAACAGTAATAAAATCTCTTGTTACCCCTGGTTGATCATATACAACGGCCATTTTTGTACGACTTAACCGATTAAAAAGCGTACTTTTTCCGACATTCGTCTGTCCAAATAATAAAACCGATGGTAACTTCATGATAAGCTATACTCCAAATAAAACGATAAAAAGGCAAGCTTTTGTTCAAAGATTATACTACTTATGTAATTAAATTCCAACCATTATTTTATTTAATGACACATTTGAATTATCCTTGACAATACCAAAAACACCCAATAGCCTTCCATTTTGATGGCTAAATTTTAATTTTTAATTACAAACCGTGAATTTTTCTTTTCAAAAGGGAAAAATTATTCATTCATAAAAATTTTTAAATAGATGTATTATTTATGAAAAATATTATAACACATACGATAAATCGATCTACAGAAAAACATGTTTTAGCTGTTTTTTCAGCAAGTATTTTGCTTGCGATAAGCGCTAAAATAGCAATTCCGTTAGGACCTGTTCCGTTCACTTTACAGACCACTACAGTAACATTTTTAACGCTTTTTTTAGGGAAACGACTAGGTTTAGCTTCTGTCCTTTTATACTTAGTAGAAGGAGCTATTGGTTTACCTGTATTTGCTAACGCGACAGGAACATCCTTCGGTTATTTACTTGGATTTTTAGGATCCGTTTGCCTAACAGACTACATTTATAGAAATTGGAATTGCAAAACAATAACCTCTTTATTTTTGCTTGGTCTAATTTCTACTGTTCCAACCTTCGTTGTAGGACTTGCGGGTTTAGCATTTATTATAGGAATTAAACAGGCTTTTTTAGTGGGAGTTTGTCCTTTTATCTTCTCTGAAATCATAAAAAATTTTGGATTAGCTCTATTCCTACATAAATTCTTAAAAAGAAGCAAATAAAGCTGCTTATTCTTACTCAAGGACAAAATTTAGACAGATCTTTTTCCTTGAACTAAATTCAATTATTGTCTGGAAGATTATCATTAGCAAAAAACAAGCAAATTAAGCTTGCAAAAAATGTTATTTTGTGTCTGAATAAATTATTTTATGAATGCTGATGTCTTATATTTAATTGAAATGTACGCAAAATTGTTCGCAGCAAGTTCACCTATTGCGGCTATGGCTATGTTAATCGCAATGACGCCAGGATATACCCCCAAAGAACGTTGGCAATTATCCATAAAAGCGATTAATGTATCTTTTGGTATCCTTCTCGCATGCGCATTTTTTGGCCCAAGTCTCTTAGATTTTATGGGTGTCGATATGAATGCATTTCGTATCGCCGGTGGAATCATCATGGGGCTTATGGGGCTTGACATGATACGTTCTCAGATTTCAGATGAAACAACTAGCAGCAACAAGCAACAAAGTCGTCTCGATATCACTGTAACACCACTTGCATTTCCAATCATCTCAGGACCTGGAGCCATTTCATCATTGATGATCGCCAAAAGTGATGCCATTAATTCGATCCAAAATGTGTATGCTTATGTCGCTTTAGTGCTATTAATGTTAACATTTTATAGTGGTTTCTACATTACAGCTTTTAGTTCGAAATGGTTAACAAAATCGGTTGTTCAAATTAGTACAAAACTTTGCGGACTTATTGTTGTAGCTATGGCTGCTCAATTTATTGCAGGTGGTATTGCTGGGTTCGCTCATTAAAATGTTTAATCACAACGAAAAGAATTTACGAAAATCTGTTTTGGATGCTTTGCACTGGGCAACCAAGATTCGTAATTATCGCTGTGATATTTTAACAGCCGATCAAAATAAAACGATCCTCAATTACCAAAACTTATTAAGCAATTTAAATAAAACCTGGGCAAAAAGCACACCTCCACCTGAAGGCATCCAGGAAGCCTTAAATCAATTGCAAAAATATTTAAAATCATTAAAAACACCTTTTTTTCCTGTTTCTTTCTGGAGTGATAATGCAGAAGTTCTATGGGTTGCCGCATTTTTAGCACTGAGCATACGAACATTTTTTATACAACCGTTTCGTATTCCCACTTGCTCCATGTTTCCTTCTTTTTCGGGAATGCTAACCCAGGTTCAATCAGACAAAAAAACTCCACCAAGTTTTATTATAAAACCGTTTCGATGGCTTTTAAAAGGCGCAGAAAACTACCACTACAAAGCTCCAAATAATGGCTTTATAAAAATCCCATTATTTAATCAGCAAGATATGGTTAAATATAATTCACATATTCGTTATGAAATCGAATATGGTCGAGAGATCGGACCGTTCTGGTTTAAACACTTTCTACCTAAACCTTATAAAGTCTATATCCTATGGGTAGGTCATGAACAAATTCGTATTCGAATGCCTTATGAATTTACTGATATGGAAGCACTACTACGCAAAAAATTTTTCCCACAATATGAAAGTTTTACTTCTGTTTTGCAATCACCTTATTTAGATCTAAATTATTCAAGTGAAAAAGGCTACTATATCAACACCTCTACGTATGCTCAAAAAGGAAAATGCTGCCTTCATTTCGATATTTTATGTGGAGATATGGTTTTCGTAGATCGATTAACATATCACTTTAGAAGACCTCGTAATGGAGAAGCCATCGTATTTCGCACAAAAAAAATCCCTCGTTTAAACAGTGATCTTTACTATATTAAACGTTTAGCAGGTCAAGCAGGCGATCAATTAAAAATACAAAATAACCGGCTGTATTGTAATGGTCAGTTAGCTACCGGTAGTTCTGCATTCGAAAACAACAACCAAAAACTTGGGATTTATCCTGGCTACCGTGCCGATGGGTGCCTAAAATTTGGCACAACTACCACCGTTTCAAAAAATCATTTCTTTGCTCTTGGTGACAATTCTCCATTTAGTTACGATAGCCGTTTTTGGGGAGAAGTACCCGAAAAAGAAGTTTTAGGAAAAGCAGCTTTTGTTCTCCATCCTATTTCTTGGCGCTGGGGTTTTGCTGAACACCCCAAGGCCAACCTATCTGCCAATCCACAAGATTACGTTTTTAAATAAATTTTAATCTACAACTATGTGCGGAATTTTCAATATATAGACAATTAAAGCAAAAGACTATCAACAAGCACATAGCGAATGTAGAAAATTATTAGGCACAATCAACGTTTATTATATTTATGCTTTAAATGATAATTTTAAACCTTACGCAGGTACTGGATTGGGAATTTGTAAAAATGAAAATAGATCGAAAACACCAAATGAAACGACACCTTGGGAAGGCACAATTGACTGGAACTATCAATTAATGGCAGTTATTTCTTATGATATTAATGAAAATTGGACCTTTAAAACAGGATATAGATTTTCCGATTTATTTACCAAAGGATCACATACCCATATCATTGAAGCAGGTATACGTTATAATTTTTAATTCAAGATTTTATCTTTAAAAAGTAGATTTTTATCTGCTTTTTTTATTTTTTAAAAACGATTTTTATTCATTTTTGAATTATAACTTTTTACGACGAAGTTCAAAAAATGTTTTCAGTAAATTTTCACAAGCACCTTCTAGCCCTTCTTGTGAAACATTTAACCTATGATATAACTTCAAAATTTCGTTAAAGTGAATCCGACCACCTATACACCCTTGAATTTTATCATAACATCCTAAAACTACGCGAGAAATTCTCGACTTGTAAATAGCTCCACTGCACATAGGACAAGGTTCTTTGGTGACATAAAGTGTAATACCATTCAAACGCCAATCACCACGAACTTTTGACAAATAACGAATGATTTCCATTTCAGCATGTGAAGTCGCATCGTGGTTTGTTTCTACTAAATTACATGTACTTGCAATAATCTTTCCATTTTCAACGGCAACTGCACCGATAGGAATCTCTCCTAATTGCCAAGCCCGCAAAGCTTCATTATAGGCATTTTGCATAAAAAAACAATCTGTTTCTTTTTTAACCGAAATGTCAAAGGGTACAAAAGGACAAAAGACATGGTTCTCCATAAAAAATGATTGTGTTGTTTTTGAAAATAGTGTAATATTAAATATAATAAAAGGCTTTTTTGAAAGAATATTATGATTAAAGGTTTTCTTAAAATATTTTTAGCATTTTTTGCCCTTCCTATTTTCTGGCAATTATCCGAACGGTATCAGTGGGTACAACATCTAGAGAATTATACACTTTATTTACGTTACTTTTTAAGAGGTAATGTCGATGAAAAAAAACTTTCAGAACTCTCTAAAAAAGAACAACCTAACATTGTTTGTGTAAACATCGACACTTCATCGCTCAAACTTATGGGTGAACAACCAATTCCTATGAGTTATTACACAAAAGCAATGTACGCTATTCAAAAATATTCAACTCCAGCTGTTATTGCCACCAATATATTTTTCGGGGAAAAACAATATTCAACTCTTATTGATCCACATAAAGTACAAACCGACGAACAATTATGCCAGTATTATTTTTCTCAATTAAAAAATACTATTGTAGGTGGATGGTTTAATTGCAATGGCACTGGAGATCAAACCTTCCTTCGCAATGAATATCCGTTACCACTCATCAAGGAAGGATTCATCGACTTTTCTAAAATCAAAGATCCAATTTTACCTTCGAATAATATCATAAGTGATAATACGATTATTGCTTTAAACAATGTTTCTTCTTCCACAAATTACGAAGATGGTGTTCGTTGGCTACCTCTTTATGCTAGAACAAAAAATAACATATTTTACGGACTTAGTGTCGAAGCATTACGCCTCTATTTAAACCATAAAGGAAGTTTAGATATTCGTGGTGATGATGCTCCTACCGAAACATATCATAAAAAACATGTCATTTTGTTTTTAGATAAAGAAATTTCTGTTGTAAAACAAATTCCTTTAACACAAAGACAACTTCTTGAAATCAATTGGTTTTCCCCTTTTGAATCTTCCTCCGATAAAAAAGTTAATTTAGAAAGTGTAATCAAAAACTTTGACGTATTGGAATCGAATGCTTCTCTACTTGCTGAAAAAAAAGATGCAAAATCCTTTTTCCAACAATTTAATAAGGCTATTGTTTTTTTAAGTAATGTTGCTGATGAAACAACCCAAATAAAAGTTCTTACCACCAAAAAAGAACCACACATAAGTGCACATATTAATGCCTTCAAAACAATGTATTGGGATGCCTATGTCCAACATTTACCTAATTGGGCAGAATTTTTAATTATATTCATTCTAAACTTTTTTATCGCAAGCTTAACCTTGTATCCAGAAATATTCTCAAAATATACACGCTTATTTTTTAGCTGTATTATTATTTATTTCCTACTTACGTTTTATTTATTCGGAGTATATTCCATAACAATAAACCTAGCACTTCCATTTATTGCCCCTTTAGGGTCAATTATCATGTTCTGGGGACTAGGAACTGTATATCAGCTCATTGTAGAAAGGCAACAACGCTTAAGACTAAAACGTGTATTTGGAAATTATTTATCACCTGAACTTGTTACAGCCATGCTAAAACAACAAGACGATCCTCAATTAGGAGGCGTTGAACGTAACTTAACTGCCTTTTTCAGCGACATTCAAAATTTTTCAACATTTTCTGAATTACTTGATCCAGAAGCTTTAGTCGCCTTAATGAATGAATACTTAACGCAAGTAACCAATACCATTATCAATGAAGGTGGCACGCTTGATAAATATATAGGAGATGCTGTTGTCGCAATGTTTGGCGCACCTTTTACACTTGATCATCACCCATTAAGTGCTTGCATCGCCGCATGTAACATACAAGAAAAACAAGCATTTTTAAGAGAAAAATGGGCTAGAGATCACAGCAATTGGCCTCCAGAGATTTTTCGCATGCGAACCCGTATTGGTCTATGTTCTGGCAATGCAGTTGTGGGAAATATGGGCTCAGAAACACGTTTTAATTTTACAATGATGGGAGACACCGTAAATATTGGAGCGCGTTGTGAATCCGGAGCAAAAGCTTATGGTGTATACACACTTGTAAGTGAAGACACCTACAAGGAAGTTATAACAGAACCCAACCAGTTGGTTTTCCGATTCATCGATAGGATTGTTGTTAAAGGTCGTCAACATCCTTTAGGAGTCTACGAACTTATCGGTCTAGAGAGAAATTTAAAACAAACGACCTTTGATTGTATTGAACTATTTGAAAAAGGCATTCATAATTACTTATCTCGCAATTGGCAAACAGCTATTCAATGCTTTGAACAATCAGCTGTCCTAGAACCATTAGTTCCAGAACGAGATCCTGGAATATATACTAACCCATCCATTGTTTTCAGAAATCGTTGTAAGTATATGTTGCAAAATCCCCCTGAAGAAGATTGGAATGGCGTTTTTGTGATGAAAACAAAATAATTTCATGCCAGAAGAAAAAACTCCATTTAAACGATTGTTTCAGCAAACAGATGTTATTTTTACATTTGCTTTGTTTGGGATTGTTATGCTTCTGGTATTACCAATCTCACCCGTTTTAATGGATTTACTTTTAGCGATAAGCATAGGTTTATCTCTTCTTACACTTCTGATCGTTATTTATCTAAAAAATCCTGCAGAATTCACAGTTTTTCCAACTTTATTGTTAATAGTAACTTTATTTCGACTAGGATTAAACGTTGCTTCAACTCGACTTATTCTATTAGAAGGCTATGCAGGGAACGTTATTGATTCATTTGGTAATTTCGTCGTTCAAGGGAATTACGTTGTAGGGGCTGTTGTATTTCTTATTCTTGTTGTCGTAAATTTCGTTGTCATTACCAAAGGTGCAGGACGTATTGCTGAAGTTGCTGCACGTTTTACATTAGATGCAATGCCAGGAAAGCAAATGGCTATCGATGCCGAATTAAATACCGGCCTCATTGATGAGGCTAAAGCAACTCAACGACGCATGAAAATTCAAAAAGAAGCTGACTTCTATGGAGCTATGGATGGTGCTAGTAAATTCGTACGAGGCGATGCCGTTGCTGGATTGTTAATTACAGCCATTAATGTTGTTGGAGGTATCGCTATTGGGGTTGTCCAAAAAGGAATGCCTCTATTACACGCCCTCCAACGTTATACCCTCCTTTCTATCGGTGATGGTCTTGTATCACAAATACCATCACTTATTGTTTCCATCGGAGCAGGTATGCTCATCACACGAACAAGTGAATCCAGCAACCTTGGTGAACATTTTCAGAAACAATTATTCTTTTCTCCAAAAGCCATCAAAATTGTTGCTTCTATGATGATTGTTTTTGCTATCATACCCGGAATGCCCTTCCTTCCATTTTTCAGTTTAGGTTTATTTTTAATTTTCATTGCTTTTCATTTAAAAAGCAAAAATATAGACGGCTCTGAATTTGAAGAAGCTCTGTCAACTCAGCAAGGGAAACTATCGGATAGCCCTTCTGAAGAAGTTCAAACTTCACCTACAATGGCCACATTAGATAATGAAATCATTACATTGGAATTAGGATATAATCTTCTGCAATATAATGACTCAAATAGTGGTGGTTCGCTTTCTGACCGTGTAAGCAATATTCAAAAAAAGCTTGAACGAGAACTGGGAATTTTCATTCCTAAAATCTTCATAAAAGATAATATTGATCTTAATGGGAATCAGTACCGTATTTTATTACGAGGAAAAGCACTAGCAAGTAATACCCTGGAAGCCAATGCCTGGCTTGCTATGAGTGGCTGTGATGTTGACGGACTTATACCATTAAATAATGCTATAGAAACCCATGAACCTGTTTTCAATTTAAAAGCTTGGTGGGTTCAAGAAAAAGATAAAGAAGAAGCTGAATTAAAAGGATATACTTTGGTAGATCCTGTTTCCGTTCTCATCACACATTTATCAGAAACTTTAAAGCAAAATGCTCATTTATTATTATGCCGCGAAGACACTCAAAAACTAATCGATGCAGTCAAAACAACCCATCCTACCCTTATCAGCGAACTTCTTCCAGATCTTGTTTCTGTTGGACTTATACAACATGTTCTACAAAATTTATTAAAAGAAGGGATCAGTCTAAAACACTTAACTCTTATTTTGGAAGCTATTGGTGATTTTGCCCCATATACGAAACATCCAGACGATTTATCAGAACAGGCACGACGTCGATTAGGAATGTATTTCATTGAAAATTATATCCACGATAATTATCTGTCTGCTATCATTTTAGATCCAAAGCTTGAAAATGAATTGATTTCAAAAATCAAACGCACACAATTTGAAATTGGACTGTTCATTGAACCAACGGTTACACAAGAGCTTTTAAAGCATTTAACTCCTCTTTTAAACAATATGACAGAGCAGTCTATGGATCCTATTGTTTTAACATCTAATGAGCTACGCTTACCCTTCAAACGTTTTTTCGAACCATCTTTCCCTAAAATGATTGTTCTTTCCTACCAAGAGCTGCCTAATGACATTCAAATTCGTAACTTCGGAATTCTTAAACTTAATTACGATGAACTAAGGAAATAACGCTCAAAAATTAAATCATCTAAAAAAAGTAACAAAAAATACTAACTAATTTGCTGGTCGGGATGACTGGATTCGAACCAGCGACACCTACGTCCCGAACGTAGCGCTCTACCAGGCTGAGCTACATCCCGATTGTAATTATTATATAAATACTATGAACAAAATTGGCTCAATGGAGCAAGCTTTTTAATGAGAAAAAATAGCATAAAGCAGCTGCGGTAGCATCCGATTCATCCGGTGGCAAAGGAGCAGTTAGTTTCAACAATTGAGCAACCATTTTGGCTACCTGATCTTTTGTAGCCTGTCCAACACCAACCACAGATTTTTTAATTCGTAATGGAGGGAATTCTTCAACAGGAACGTGTTTTAAAGCAACTGCACTCAAGCAAGCTCCTCTTGCTGAACCTAAAATATGAGCAACCTTTGAATTTTGGACATAAATAGTTTCTTCAATACCAACAGCTTTTATCGGATATTTTTTTAAAAAATTATCGGTTGTTAAAAAAATTTCACCCAAGCATTCAACAAAAGACCTTTTAGCTGATATTTTTAAAGTTAGACTATCAATAAGATTTATTTCATGCTTATTAACAATTTCTATAATCCCAAATCCACTCCCACGTAAACTCGGATCTATTCCTAAAATAAACCCTGTGAAATCTGTATGCTCTACTAAAATAGGATCTTTTAAACACTGCCTACTCAAGAGTTTAGCCGTCCATAACTTACGACGACTATCATTCATGATTTATTGTTTTTTTCAATAGCTTCAATGGAGGAATACGTAATCTCATTCCAATTTTTAAACTATTCGCAGAGGGCAAAACATCACGATTTGCTTCATAAATAAGATTCCATTTAACCGCACTTCCATACATTTTTAAACTAATCTTCGATAATGAATCCTCATTTTGGACCACATAAAAACGTTCTTTGTTTGTAGAATCACTGATCACAGGTGCAACAACATCTCCATCATTCTTCGTTGCTTTTTCTCTAGAAATACGAATCTTAGCTAGCTGATTTTTTAAATGCAAATTTTCAGCCCGGACCTGTTTCAATACTTCAATCAAATTTAAATATTCAGGCGATTCACTATACCGATCATTTAAAGGCAATGTACGTGAAAACTCTTTTTTAGCCGTCTCAATCATTTGCAAAACTAAATGAACTCGTTTACCTTCCGGTTCTTGAATAAGATACTGTCTAAAATGGTATATCGCAAAAATAGGATCTTTTTTTATGCTTAAATAAAGCTGCCCCAATTCAAAATGAGATTCTGGGCAATTATCGATCCTTTGGCCAATCAAACGATTGAACAGCTTAAAGGCTTCCTCGCTCCGATTTTCACTTAAACAAGCTTGCGCCTTTTGAAACAATGGCTCATTGATTTCTTCAAGCACAGTCGAATCCTGCTTACAGCCAAACAAGACACAACATGTCGCAATAATGAAAAATTGACGCATCATTATAAGTATCAAAAAATTAAATAAAAAGTGCAAGCAAAAATAATATTAGTTTACTCACCAACAAGGTCTTTAGCACAGATATGAAAGTAATAATATTCCGAATCGTCAGCATTCACCCACGTAATCCACAGATGCCCATTCCTACAATCCATCGATATAATCCGCGAACACGAATTCAAGTTACTAAAACTTTCACTCCACTGCGAAGAATTTGCTCTAAATTCATATTTCGTTCCTAATTGAACTTTATAATCTTTATCCACAGAACACATGGCATACCCCAAATATAGTCGTTTTTTCATTCCTGGATAGCAGTAACAATAAATAATGTACTGAGAACCCGTACTACTCATATATACGCAACATTTATGCGTGTTATCATACAAACCATAGGTTCCATACAATCCATGTGAGCAAGATAACGCATGTGACCATATTCCTCCCGTTGTATAAATCATGTTCTGCGGATCATCCGAATAGCTTGAAGAGGGAGTAGTACCCAATTTACTTGATGTTAAGATAAGACAGGTATCTGTAGATCGCCACCAATTAATACTCGTCGCGTTCCAACGAAAATTACTTTTCTCTGATAGAGCTGTATATGAATTTGTACTAGCATCACACCTCCTCAATCCCAACACACATGCAACTCCAGTACCATCCGGCGCTTTTACAATACAAAAATCATAATGATACGGTGTATAATGATCATAATCTGAACTACCCTCTGTCATTTTTTTATACAAACCATACCAATCATTATAAGATTGAAAAGATTTCCAATAAGTAGTAGGATCAAAGGAAAATAATAAAACCCAGTAGTTTCCAGCCCAACAACATAACCCATAACAACTGCTGCCAAATTTAATGTAACGTGATTCAATAGCAATTCCAGACGAATTATAATTTCCTTCGCAACACAATGTCTTTAAATTATAAATACCACCGGAATCATAACCATTTGTTTTTCTAAGACCTGGGAAAAATAAATTATAATTAATATTTCGATTATTTGCACCAGAAAGAAAATTAGTAGGAACTCCATAATTCCAAGAAGTATTATAACGTCGAGGCTTCAAATGATTAAAAGAAAACTGATTGTCTTTATCATGTCCATGATATTTTTCCGTTGTGTAAACAGAAAAATCTGACTTTCTAAGAACTTGCGTATAAATTCCTTCGGTATCAGTAACATTCGCAAAACGCAACGCAGGAACATAAAAATTCACAACAATATACTCACTGTCTTCGTACAAATCTTGACAAATACATGAATGTAATACGTTAGGAAAATATTCTCTAAAGTACATAGCATCTTGGTCTAAAGGTAAATTAGGTGTATCTTTAATATTTAAACTACTTCCATGCCACTCGCGCCAAGCATCTATACATTTGGTTTTTCCTCTAGAAACATTTGTCCCATTCCAATAAAATTTCGTCAAATGAAAATCAGGACCTCGACTTCCTGTATAAAAATAATCAAGTACTAATGTGTATAAATCACCTTTACCATCTACCATCGCACTCGGAACAATATTTTGCCTCGCAGCTCCAGAACCATACAAATCTCCCCAACGTTTTATCCATGATTCATAAGGCAATGAACCAATAAGACCACTGCTATATTTACCAGCAATGCTCCCTGGTTCGTACCCAACAACCTCTTGCAAACCTAAAATCCATACAATCAAAAAAATCCCCGTTTTTATTAGGCTTGTAATACCCCCCCCCAACAGATTTTTTAATATTTGCAAGTATTTCCCCATATTTTTATTATACTACATCTGCTATTTTTTAGCAAGTGATTTATCAAAATAGCCACGAAAATTTTCGTGGCTATTTATTTCTTATATTCTATTC
>CAKUXH010000018.1 GCA_934700265.1 uncultured Opitutales bacterium | reverse complement strand
ACATTACCTACCGTATTTTTTAATTGACCAAAAGCTTTTACAAAACTATCTCCAAGTGTCCCATTTACCTTCACTTGAAACTTACCATTACTATCCATCCAAGCGGATCCCTTTAGATGCATCTTTTTTATTTCAAGTGAACTCAAACCCAATTTTTTAAAATCAATATCTCCATTCGCATTAATAATTCCTTTGCCTTTTAAACTATTAAAAATAGCTTCCTCAGAGCCGGAATTGATTTCTTTAGGATTAAAAACCTTATCGATCGCTTGTGCAAAATTTCCTCCTAAATGCGGATGAAGTTTAGGAAGGGGTTTTTGAGGTAATGAATGAGCTCCAACACTAGGCCCAGTATGAGCACTTTCTTGTTGCGATAAATTTTTAAATCTTATTTCTCCCTTGTTATTATCCAACTCTTCTATCTCTGATATCGATGGTTTAACTTGCTTCAAAGACTCTTCTTTCTTGGTAATATCTGATGAATTCAATTCATTAATATTTCCAATAATGTTATTATTATTTAATCCATTTATTCCTGTGCTACACATAATAATTAGTATACAAAATTTAAAACAACGATGCAAGTAGTTTGCGTAATTTATATAAAAAATTTATTTCTTTTCTAACAATTCTGGATAAGTATCGATCAAAGTAAAAAGCAAATCATTGCATCCAGAAAATAAAGCCCAATAATATTCCCTATTTTTTATCCAATCTCTTTTAACTTGAACCATGTCGTCACTGGTTAAAAACTTAAAATTATTGTTATAATCATAAAGCGAACGAAGTAACTTACCTGACAAAATAATATTGTAAAAAATAGAATTACTGTCAATCAATGCATTGACCTTATCCGCCCATGCATAACCTTCTCTTGCATTTTTAGAATACGACTGCTCAGGCTCACACCTTATTTCATGCCAAGCTGCCGCTTGAAAAGCCAACATCGACAACTGTTTCGTGTAATCAAACAAAGGCTGAAGCACTTCCCGCATTTTATCTGAAGAAACTTTCGCATAACTTTTAACTCTCTTCAATAATTCAGCTGAAACATCTTCTGAACATTCATCACCAAGCCACTCCAATGCTTTATCGTACTCCACATAAGGAATATTATTTATTTTTGCCCCTAAATGTGACGTATTAATAAATTCTATGTCTTTAAACTTATCCGCCATTTTATTAAAAAATTGCAAATATAAGTAAAGTTTAGATTCAACAAAAACTTTTTCTTGCGTATTTCCTGGCCATTCTCGACATAAGCTCGTATCCATAAATAAAGTCCCATTATCATTGTATATAGAATCTGCTGTATGTGTCTGTCCTGTTTGTGTACAAGCTAAATCTTGCCCAACTAAGCAGACCTTCCTGCACCCCAAAAATGAAGCTAAATCTCCTACCAAATTTGCCACGGTTCCTTCACCATGCAATTGTGGCCCTGCCGATAAATGTAAACGGTCATAAACATATTCACTTAAAGGCTGATGCCATCTCCATGTCATAATTTGACCATCAAAATAACGAACAACTTGTGGATGTACTAAAAAACTAGTTATCAATATAGTGTCACCTATCGGTTGATTACGAAAACCATCAAATGTAGTTGGTCGAGGATCTATCGCTAAGGTAAAGTGTGAATGTATACCATTTTTCTGTAACGTTCGAAAAGAACTGTTCATACTAACAATTAGAGCTTTCCTCTGTGCATGTTTTAAAAAAGGAATAGCTCCATCCAAAGAAGGTCCTGCCGAAACTAAAATTAAAGGTAAATGCTTATAGCTTCCTTTCAACAAATCCAACGAAGGTGAATTTACTAATATCTGTAAATTTTGAACAGTATTCTTTTGCCAAAGCGCAGAATCTCCAACCACCGTTGATTGTAGCTTTTTTCGCATGTCAAACTGTTTACAAAGTTCTGTAAAAAAACGATAGTATTCTTTTTCATAAAAAATAAATAATGGTGAAAAAATACATATACAAAAATTATTTTTATAAACAAGCCCTATGGTCTCTAAAAGTAAAAAATTACCATTTGTAAATAAAATAAAATTCTCGTTAGATAAAATTTCTGTACAATCCTTATGAGAAAATAACCATTTCAACCAGGCAATATCAAAGTCAATTACCATGACAACAGAACCCGTATCTAAAATCGAAAGTAAATGTTCTATATGCAATCCTGTTCCAAATCCAGAAACTACATAAAGCGTATTCTGTTTATTGGTATCAATATGTTTAGCCCATGTTTTTACAAAACTTTTTCCATTAGTTTGCCCGTAAGGGAAAATATTAATATTCCCTTTTTTTAATCGATATACCTGATTAAGCAACAATTCACATTCAATGGATATGTCTAATGCCTCTAACTGCTCCCAAGTAGCTTGAAAACGTTTTTTTAATATGCTTAAATTTTTTTGCAAAATATCATTCTTTTCCATAACTTTGCCCATACGTTTCTTGCAATAACGGTTTCAATGTATATTCTACTAAATCCATTAATGTACCAACATCTTTACATTCTAAACTCTCAAGAAATGTTTGCATCCATTGAGAGTAAAGCTGTATTTGCAGTGTAAAAAGTAAAAAATGTTCACGCTCTAATACTATTAAAACATCTTTTAAAGCTTTTAAAAGCGCTTGTGAAGTTTGCAAAATTTTTTCTAAATCAAACGATAAAATTTCAAAAAAATGACTAACGCTTTCATTTAAAACATCGAACAACTCTTTTAAATAATTCGTTTTTTCCCCACTAAACATTTGAATCCTTAAAAAACAGCTACTTTCTTCCTCAAAATGTTTTTCTTGTAACGCTATATCATCCAATAATACTTTTGTTAATGTTTTCTGTTTATCAGCTAAATACGCATCAAAAAAAAGCAATAAATCTATAATCTTTTCAGGTATATTTCCCGAAAAAGTTACAACTTCACCATCTAATAAAACCTGACAACTCATCAATATGAGTTACAGCAATATTCATACCAAAGTTTTCACTACTGAAATTAATCCTACAACAGCTGTCTCAACTCGTAATACACATGTTGGTAAACATATCCCCTGTGAAAATTCTGCTAGAAGCTGTTCTTCTTTTAGTGAAAAACCTCCCTCTGGGCCTATAATACATGAAACAACTTTTCTATAGGTTCCGTTCAAGGAAATTATTTTTTTTGCACTCAAACTACCGTGATAACAATATCCTAAGCAATCACGTGATATATCATCTAAATAAGCTGGATCATGAATAATTGGTAAAAAAGGATTTTTAGCCTGTTTGCAAGACTCAATTAAAATACGATGAAAACGCTCAAATCGTTTGTTCCAAATTTCTTTTTTCCAATGACTCGGTTCAGACCTATCCCCATAAATAGGATAAATGGAAGCAATCCCCAATTCGCATGTTTTTCTTAAAATATCTTCAAATGTAGCAACATTATTAGGTAAAAACTGAACTAGTTGAAATGATGAACCTTTAGGTAAAATCTGCCTTACCGCTTCTGTAAAAATAATATCACAACAACGTTTTTTTAAAATTAAATATCCTAAACGTATGCAGCCATTTCCATTAAAAGCCACAACAAAATCTTTTTCTTTGCATCGTAAAACACATCGAAGATGCCTTGATTCATCTTCTGAAAGGCCACAGAAATCACCTTCTAATGTATCAGTGTAAACCCAAGGATAATGAATTAAGTCCATTATTGCAAAATGGGAGTTGATTTCTTCAAAACAACCTCTTTAGTAATGGTAACAGTATGAATATTTTTATCTTTTGATACAACAAAAAATACATCCATCATTAACTTTTCAATTATCGATCTCAAAGCTCTTGCACCTGTTTTCAATTCCAGGGCTTGTTCAACAATTGCATCGATAGCATCAGATGTAACAACCAACTTTACACCCTCCATTGCAAACAATTTCTCATATTGTAGCAACAATGCATTCTTTGTCTTCGTTAAAATAAAAACAAGATCTTCCTTTTTAAGTTCATGCAACACAGAAACGACCGGTAAACGACCAATAAACTCAGGAATCATTCCAAACTTTACAAGATCTTCAGCTTGCACATTATCTTCAATCAAAGACTCTTCGTTACTTGTAAACTTTGTACAATCTTTATCAAACCCTAAACTATTACAACCCAAGCGTTCCGCAATAATTTTATCCAAACCAACAAACGCTCCTCCACATATAAATAATATATTAGATGTATTAACACGAATATATTCTTGCTCTGGATGCTTACGACCACCCTTAGGGGGAACATTGCATTCTGTACCTTCTAAAATCTTTAACAATGCTTGCTGTACACCTTCTCCTGAAACATCGCGCGTAATAGAAACGTTGCTTGTCTTTCGACCGATTTTATCAATTTCATCTACATAAACAATGCCCATTTCAGCTTTTTGAACATCGTAATTTGCTGCTTGTAGAAGTCGTAAAACAATATTTTCAACATCTTCACCTACATAACCCGCTTCCGTCAGTGTAGTAGCATCGGCAATGGCAAATGGAACATTTAAGGTACGTGCTAAAGTTCGAGCAAGTAATGTTTTACCACTTCCTGTAGGCCCCACAAATAGAATATTACTCTTCTCAACTTCTACATCTTTCAAATTTTCAGGAACTTTATCTGAAAAATGTAAATCTTCATCCAACTCAAACTGCTGAATTCCTTTTTGCAAAACAAGACGCTTATAATGATTGTAAACAGCAACAGCTAGCGTCTTTTTAGCATGATCTTGCCCAATAATATAACTATCCAGAACTTCTTTTATTGCATTCGGAGATAAAACCTTCAATTTTTGCATCGCTTTTGATTCATTATCTTCCGAATGAACAGCGATTGATGGAGGAGTATCCCTAGAATTTCCCATCATTTGTCTACAAATCTCCAGGCAATCCGTACAGATAGCAGCTGTCCCATCAGGTGAAGAAATTAATTTTTTCACCTGACTTGCATGTCGACCACAAAAAGAACAAAATAGCTTATCTTGCCCCATTATAATGATTTCTGTGGATTATTGACAATAACATGATCAACCAAGCCGTAATCAGCTGCTTCTTCTGCTGATAAAAAGAAATCACGATCGGAATCTTTCTCAATCTGCTCAACTGATTTAGAACTATGTTCTGCCAGAATCGAATTAATTGTTGAACGCCAACGCAAAATCTCTTTTGCAGCAATAGAGATATCAGAAGCTTGCCCTGTTACACCCCCTGAAGGCTGATGAAGCATCACACGGCTATGAGGAAGTGCATAACGTTTTCCACGCGTTCCTGCAGCTAACAAAACAGTTGCCATACTAGCAGCTTGCCCAACACAATAAGTAACGATATCACAGTTTAAAAACTGCATGGTATCATAAATAGCCATTCCTGCAGTAACGCTACCACCAGGACAATTAATATACATATGAACATCCTTTTTAGGATCTTCCATTTGCAAAAAAAGTAATTGAGCGATGACCCCATTCGCAACAAAATCATCGATAGGAGTACCAATAAATACAATACGATCTTTTAGTAGACGACTGTAAATATCCCAAGCTTTTTCACCACGACCATCCCGTTCATAAACATAAGGCAAAGGTAGATAATTCATATTATTTCTTTGCTTCGTCTGTTTTCTTATTCAAAGTTTCAAACAACCAATTGATCATTTTAGCCTGGAAAGCTTTTCCTTGAATATCATTACGTTCTGCTTCATCTTTTTGAACCAACTGCAACAATTTCTGTGGAGTCATATGACGTTGAGCGGCTTCTTGAACTAATACACGTTCAATATCATGACCTTCCAATTGCAATTTTTCTTCCTTAAAAATCTTTTCAAAGCATAAATTCAACTTGATACGGTCACGAGCAATAGCTTGAGCTTTTTCAACTAAAGCAGATTTTTGCTCTTCTAACATCGCATTTTTTACACCATGAGAAGAGAATAAATTTACCATTTCTTGTAAAACACGATCTGTTTCTGCGCGCAACCAAGAAGAAGGTAATTCGCAGGTTACCGATTGAATTAAAAATTCAGAAATTTTTTGTTTTTGTTGAGCTGCAAATTCTTGCTCCTTGCGGTTTCTAATCGTCTTAGTAGCAAAATCATTCAACTCTACCAAGTCTTTTACTTGCATCTTTTTGAAAAATTCTTCATTCAATTCTGGCAATTTAACTTCGCGAACTTCTAAAACTTCAACTTTATATATACCTTTTTTATTTTGAAGTTCTTCTACTGTAAAATCTTTAGGGAATTTTACCTCTACATCTTTCTTATCACCAGCTTTTAAGCCTTTCAAACCTGACACAATCTCTGGGATGCCCATACCATCCTTCGCATCTACCTCTTCCCAGGTAGCATTCTGTTTTGACCACAAATGTGGCAATCCCTCATAGGAATCTACGGAGACATCATTTACAAAACCTTCGTAAGAAAGCTTTACATAGTCTTTCGATTGTGCAGGACGATCAACAACTTCATAAGACGCTTGTTGTTTTTGCAAACGTTCAATAAAATCCTTCACTTCATCCTCTGAAACTTCAATTTTTTCTTCATCTAACTTGAAGTTTTTGTAATCCGGTAATTCAACCTCTGGGCTGATTTCAATTTCTAAATCTAATGATTGACCTTTATCTAAATTACTGAATGCAGATTTTGTAATAGCAACAATGTTTAAATTATCTTCTTTTTTCAAATGTTCCAAAGCCTTATATAACAAATCCTGCTGCAATTCTGATTTTAAAGCCTCTCCATAACGTTGCTTTAAAAGTTCAAAAGGTACTTTACCTTTACGAAATCCTGGCAAGACAGCTTGAGCTTGTGCCTTTTTCAAAACAGCAATATTTGCTTCTTCACAAATTTTTTCATCAAAAGTAACGGTTACTTTTTTCGATACAGAATTAATAGGTTCAATATGTGTCTTCACGAATTTCCCTTATTTTTATTTTTTTACACTAAATGATCCCGGCCCAATGAATGAAAAGGCCAACGTTATTACAATTAAAATGCTTGATGTAGAATAGGGTGGTAAAAAGAAAAATCCCCAAGATAATGATTTCCAAGACCCTACCAAACTTACAATAAACAAGGTCACCGTTGCTAACCTGAAATAAAAACCTAAAACAATGAACAAACCAGTCCAAATGTAGGTAAAAGCTACAACAATTCCCCAAAAGATATCAGAAAATGGGAAGTGCAACGTGACAGCTGCACGCCCCAAATGCTTCAGTAGAAATCCATCTCTGAAACAATAAATACTGTAAATAATTAAACAGCTTCCAAGGAAAAAACGGAATAATAATAAACCAAAATTCTCCTTTTCCAACCAACGCCCTAATTTTGTAAAAAATGGAAGCATGTTTTCTTATAATTAATTACTACTTTTGCTCAGAAACTTTTTTTGTTTCAACGCTGGTTTTAGATTCAGGCTTATTCTTTTCAATTTTTTCGAAATAATATTTATCCGAATCTTTGTCGTATTCCAAGATATAAGCATCCTTACCTTTGGAAGCATCCCCCCAGAAAACAGTGGATTTCCCTGTCTTAGGGCTCGTAAAATCTTGTACGACATAGTCACCTAAGCAGCGTGAGCTGATAAGAGCTACAAAAGCTCCAAAAAAAACAAAACATTTTTTCATCATAATTAACAAGTTTGTGGCTTAATTATCGACAACTTCTTAACTTGCGTCAAGTCATTATTCCATGATTCTAAAAATCATTATGAGAAATAGCATTCATCACTCTATAATAAGATCCTTAGCCTGTATATGGAAATAATAATATTTGCTATTATCAGCGTTCATCCAAGTAATCCACAGATGCCCATTTCTACAATCCATCGAAATAATGCGTGAACAATCCGTAAAGTTACTAAAACTATTGCTCCATTGATTTTTATTTTCTCTAAATTCAATCTTCGTACCTAACATTACATGTTTTATATCAGATGAATCTTTTGCAAAATATACAGGAGCATACCCCAAGTATAATTGTTTTGATTTTCCAGGATAGCAATAACAATAAATCAAATATTTATTCCCTAAATCAGATTCATAAACACAAATCTTATGCGTATTAAGATATAAACATTTTTCCTTTGCTGTTGCATTTGTTGCTTTTTCTATTCCAATAACTGCATTATATCCTCTTTGAAGCGTAGTTGTATATATTACATTTTGCGGATAATCATGATTCTCGCTCATTTCAAATGCTTGATAAGTATCGTCTTCCGAAAGTTTAAACCCCCTAATCACAAGAGCAGAGTGATTAATCGTCCAATTACAATAGGTAGATGTCCAATTATACGAAGAAGTAAATGCGGTATAACCTCCACCAGCACAAAGCGATGTTGTGCAGAAAAATAAATCACCCTCATCTTCTATTAAACAAAAATCATAATCGTAACAACTGTCAGTTCCTCCAGCCTGAAACGTTTCTATCCAGATGGAAACAGGGGCGTAGGATTTAAGGACAACCTTTCCTGTATTAACATTCGTTCTCATTAACAATAAATAATATCCATACCTTACCAATATTCCATAAACATAATTATTTCGGAAAATGTACCTATGTCCTACAAGAGCTCCCAAGAAACCTCCATCTTGAAGCCAAGCTTCCCCCGTTAGCACACTTTTATAAGAAGCTCTTGTTTCCCAAGAAGAATTATGTTGATACCAATTTATACATTTATGATCTGTTTCTGTAGCAGTTGCTAAAAAATCTAAATGAACTTTCGATCCATACTGCCACCCACTATAATTTCCAAATTGTGGTGTATAAGGATAAGTATTTTTATATCTCAGAAACGGAGCTCTATTTATACAGTAAGGATTTTTCTCTGAATATATTTTTTTAGTCGATAAAGACAAATCACTCTTAAAAAAATCCGCATACAAAATTCCTTCATTTGATGTAGAAGCATAGGCATATCGTAAAGGAGGAATATAGAACCAAATAGCTATATAACCACTTGATGTTCCTATTTGTTGAGAGATGTTTGGTTGAAAACTATTGTGAATTCGATCTGCACAATAAGAACGATCTGTTATATAGAACCCCCAGATCCCCAAATAAGGCTCGTCTTTCAGATTAATAGACGTTCCACAGTTTACCCATGGATAAAAATGCACACTTTTTAAAAGTGACACTTTTGCCTCATCCGCACTATATTTACACAATAAAAAATCTGCCCCATAATTTCCACTACTCATGCCATACAAATCTATCGTATACAAAATACCATCAGAATCTACCATTGCACTTGGACATATCGATTGCCGAACAATATCCTCAGATCCATAGTTTTCTTTCATCGTTGTCTTCATCCAATTGCTATAGCAAAACCCATGATCTATGCATTCTGACTGATATTTTCCTGAAATACTCCCTGGTTCGTAGGCAAATCCAAATTGTAAATTAAAAAACCCTATTATCAAAGATATTAGCCAGATTTTTCTTACTTCAAATACCCCTCCTTCAACAGATTTTATACATTTTGCAAGTCCTTTCTTCATATTTTTATTATAGTATAAATTAAAAATTTTTTCAAGAAATATATCAAAAGCCAAACAATATTTAATAGAAATATTTGACAAAAATCACAAAAAATCTTACAGTTTTTCATGTTACTATTATGGAACAATTAAATTCAAATATACAACCATCGCTCGCTGAGTTGAACGAACAAATTCAATCAAAGACAGCTTGGATTGAGCTGTTAAAATCAGAAGTTAGTAAAGTTATTGTTGGAAATAAAAATATTATCGATGAACTACTTGTTGGTCTGTTAAGCAATGGTCATGTTCTTCTTGAAGGACTACCTGGTTTAGCGCAAACATTATTAATCAAAACTATTGCGCAAATTTTTAAACTAAAATTTCAACGTATACAATTTACACCAGATTTGCTCCCATCGGACATTATCGGAACGCTCATCTACAACCCATCTTCCGGAACATTTTCAACCAAAAAAGGTCCTATTTTTACAAACATCTTACTAGCGGATGAAATCAACCGAGCTCCTTCTAAAGTACAAAGTGCACTGCTTGAAGGTATGCAAGAACGTCAAGTAACCTTAGGTGAAACAACTTATCCACTTGAAAATCCCTTCCTTGTTTTGGCGACTCAAAATCCTGTTGAACAAGAAGGTACTTACACCTTGCCAGAAGCTCAAGTAGATCGTTTCATGTTAAAATTAAGCGTTTCTTATCCTTCTTGGAATGAAGAGCGCCTTATTTTAGAATCTAAAAGTTTACTTCAAGCAACAGAAGAACCTAAACCTTTATTATCTGCTCAAGAAATTTTTGAAAGCCGCGAATGGATCGATAAAATTTACATGGACGATAAAATTAAAGATTATATTGTTCATCTCGTTTACGCTACACGTACACCAGAACAATATCACTTAAACATCAAAAACTTAATACGCTTCGGAGCTTCTCCTCGTGCCACAATCGCTTTAACATTGGCTGCAAAAACCTGGGCCTTCTTAAAGCATCGTTGTTACGTTATTCCACAAGATGTAAAAGCAATGGCTCCTAGCGTTTTAAGGCACCGAATTGGTTTATCTTATGAAGCTGAAGCTGAAGATATTACAAGTGATCAAATCATTGAAAAAATTTTAGAAACGATTCCTGTGCCCTGATGTTAGAAGATAATAAAATACATTCTATTCTTCAACGAGTACGTAACATTGAACTACGTACTCGTATGGCCATGACCGATGCCTTGGCCGGTTCTTATCATAGCATTTTTAAAGGACAAGGTGTAAATTTTGAAGAAATTAGAGAATATACTCCGGGGGATGAAATCCGTTTCATTGATTGGAATGCTTCGGCTAAATTAGGTCATCCTTTCATCAAAGTTTTTCGTGAAGAACGTGAATTAACGCTTATTTTAGCTATCGATGTTAGCGGTTCAACTTTTTGTGGTACAGAACAACCCAAACGAGATTTCACAGCCGAAGTTGCAAGTCTACTCGCATTCTCTGCTTTAAAAAATAATGATAAAGTTGGATTATTCTTATTTTCTGATACCGTCGAAAAATTTATACCACCTCAAAAAGGTCGGCAACAATTGCTTCGCATTATTCGCGAAACCTTATTCTTTCGGCCTAAAAGTGAAAAAACCGACCTTAAAAAAAGCCTAGAAGCGCTAGGCCAAATGTTAAAGAAAAAAGCAATTATTTGCCTCATTTCTGATTTCATTCCTCCCTGTTTTCAAATTGAAACTGATACAATAAAAGATTTATCTCGTATCAATCAGCATCATGATTTGCTCTGTATTCGTATAGAAGATCCTCGTGAAAAAATGCTTCCTGATGTCGGTTTTATTGCTCTCGAAGATGCAGAAACTCACCAGCAATACTATATTGATACTCACGACAAAACGATACGTTCAGATTTTGAAAAAAAACAAAAAAAATATTGGGATACATTTCAATTCCTTTGTTTAAAACAAGGCATTGAAGTATTACCATTAATGAATGGAAAACCTTATACAAATGCATTAAAAATGCTTTTCAAACATCGCCATAAACACTCATGAAAATAAAAAATTTACTACCTTATTTCTTTGCATTAATCGTTCCATTCATTTGTTTTTCAGATAATAATCCTGTGGATACTGTCCCAAGTATTGTCCTTCCTGAAAACACAAACGTAACCACTGCATCAAACAATATCACAAATCCAATTGATCCAACATCAACATCCAATGAAGATCCTCTCGATATTCCAGAAATTGAAGATATACGCCCAGAAGTTGATCTTCCTACTGAACTATGGAAAATTATCACACTTACATCCATCATTCTTCTGGCAATCATATGTTTAATCTTATGGTTAAAAAAGCGGAAGCAACAAAAAACACTACCGATCATTCCTATAGATCCTTACCAACAAGCACTAAAATCGCTTGATGATGCTTTGCAACATGTCCAACAATTGGACCCACGTCCTTTTGCTTTTGGTGTAACAGATGCTATTCGCCAATACCTTTCATCCGTATTTAAACTTCCAGCCCCTGAATACACAACAGATGAAGTTTTTAAAAAACTTCCATCTATCCATATTATCCCACAAAATTTACAACAAGACATCATACATTTACTTCAACAGTGTGATCTTGCCAAATTTACCCAACAAACCTTAGAACAACCCCAACGGCTTGAATTATATAATTTAGCTAAAAATATTCTTACATCTGCTGATAAAATTATTCAACTACAAGCAGAAAGAACAAAAACAATTCAATAATTATGCAATCATTTACATTCAAATATCCATGGGTGTTACTCAACTTGCTATGGATCCCTTTATGGCTATGGCTAAGTTTAAAAGTCTGGCATGCTCAAAAATTTACATTCCATACCTCTATTAATACGATAAAGCCTTCCCACTGGAATCCTCGATTTATCCCCCTCATTTTTAGAGCCTTAAGTCTAAGCGCGCTTATAATTGTATTAGCTCGCCCACAAGGAGTCATTTCTCATATACAAAACAAATCTGGCATTGATCTCATCTTAGCATTGGATCTATCAAGTTCCATGGAAATCCCTGATTTTTCAGTTTCTCAATTACAACGCGTTTCCAGACTCCAAGCTGCTAAAGCTGTTATAGCAGAATTCATTGAAAAGCGAAAATACGATCGAATCGGCCTCGTAACTTTTGCACGTTATCCTTACCTCGTTAGTCCTCTAACTTTAAACCATCCCTGGCTCTTAAAAAATCTTGAAAGACTAAAAACAGGTCTCATTGAAGATGGAACTGCGATTGGTAGTGCTATTACTATGAGTGTAAATCGATTAAAAGATTTAAAAGCTAAAACAAGGCTTATTATTTTACTTACAGATGGTGTTAACAATTATGGAGATGTAGCCCCATTATTAGCTGCTGAGATTGCTAATAATTTTCAGACAAAAATCTACACGATCATGGTAGGGAACGATCAAATATTTCCAGTTGATGAACAAACGCTCGTTCAAATGGCAGAAAAAAGTGGAGGGCGTTTCTATCGTGCTTACGATGTCCACACATTACAAAAAATTTATGAAGAAATAGATACTTTAGAAAAAACTAAAATTGAACTCCAAGGTTATTATGAATATACTGAATTTTTTCCTCTTTTTTTAGTTATCTGCTTTCTGCTTCTCATTATTGAATTTTTATTAAAGAACTATCGTTATCGTATTTTATCATGACATTTCAATATCCTTACTTTGGCTTATGTTTTTTGTTTTTTTGTTTTTTATGCTTTACAGCTTATAAACTAAGACAAAAAAAAGATAAATCTCTCAAAAAACTTTGGGGAGAAAATTATGTTTCACAAGTACCACTCCGAAACAAATGGGGATGTTTTTTCCGACGCATTTGCTTATTTTTGGGATTATTATGTTTAGGTTTTGCTTTAATGCGACCTCAATGGGGAATTGTACTTGAAAAAAGAGAACAATCGGGTCTTAATATTATTTTCGCAATTGATACTTCTAAAAGTATGCTTGCTAATGATGTTCGTCCTAATCGTCTTGAACTAGCGAAAATGAGTATACAGGAACTTTTAAAATCAATAAAAGGCAACCAAGTTGGCCTCATCGCTTTTGCAGGTAATGCTTTTTTACAATGCCCATCCACATCAGATTATAGCGCATTCATGCTTGCACTTAAAGCTTTAGATACAAATATTATCCCTAAGGGAGGAACCGATTTATCGTCTGCAATGAAATTAGCTGAAACTATGTTCGATGAACAATCCAATTTTAAGCAAATTATACTTTTAACTGATGGAGAAAATTTATCGGGAGACGCTTTAACCACAGCTCAAAACATTGCCAAAAAAGGCATTATTATCCATACGGTAGGTATCGGCTCTCCAGCAGGCTCACCTATCAGCATTACAAACGCTAGAGGTATGAATGAATATTTAAAAGATTCTGAAGGGAAAACCATCATTACAAAGCTTGATGAATCTATACTTCAGCAAATCGCACAAATAACACATGGGTTTTATGTACCTTTAGGAAATGCAGGTGAAGGGCTTCAAACAATTTATCAAACTGCTTTAAAAAATTTACCAAAAGAAAATTTTGAAAGCATCGAAAAACTTCCTATAGAACGTTATGCTTGGTTCGCAAGTTTTACATTGCTATTTTTAACACTTGAATCTTTACTTTACTCTTTTAAAAAAACAAAATCTCACTTATGATAAAAACATTTCTTATCGTTTTGCTTCTCTCAACAACCAGTATTTTCTCAAAAAATATACCAACTCCTCCTATTGATGAAAAACTTATAATTAATTTGCAAAAATATTGTACAAAACATCCGAATTTGTGGCAGGGTTTTTATAATTTAGGTTGCGCTCATTATCAATTAAACGACTTCGAAAGCGCTAAAAAAAATTTTTCTACCTCATTACAAAAATGTACTGATCCAAATCAGCAAGAATCTATATTTTATAATCTCGGGAATTCTTACTTTAAACAATTTCAAAACGTTACTAAAGAACAGCAAATTCCTGTTCTAGAAAAATGCATTCAAAACTACGAAAGTTCACTCGCATTAAATCCAAATGCCAAAGATACAAAAAAGAATCTAGATATTGCTAAAAAACTTCTAGAAAAATTGAAAGAACAGCAAAAACATCCACAAAATCAGGACAAAAATCAGGATAAAAATCCACAAACTAATCAAAACGATAAAGATAAAAATGACGAAAAAAATAAGGATTCT
>CAKUXH010000017.1 GCA_934700265.1 uncultured Opitutales bacterium | reverse complement strand
ATGCTTGGGTATGGTATAAATTAGCAATTTCTTCAGCTCTTTTAAAATTAACATCATAAACTCCTACCAAGTTAACCGTAGCCATTTCAGAATAGATACGCGCATGATGCGACCCCAAATAACCAACCCCAACAACACCACAATTAATTTTTTGCATTGATTAAAGATCCTTGTTTTAAATAAAAAAATCTATCTGCTCCTTGCGCAAAAGAAACATTATGCGTAACTAAAATAAAACTTGTTTTTAAGCTTTTGCAAACATAAAAAAACAAATCCATAACATTCTTTCCTGTATTCTCATCTAAACTACCCGTAGGTTCATCCGCCAATAATAATTTCGGTTGAGTTAATAACGACCTTGCTATGGCAACTCGTTGACGCTCTCCACCCGATAAATTAACCGGAAGTCGATGCAAAAAAGCCTTTAGTTTTAACGAATCTACAATAAAATCTAAAAGTTTTACATCTTCTTTTAGACCTTTTATTTGACAAGGGAAAACGATATTTTCTAAAACATCTAATTCCTCAATTAACTGATAATGCTGATAAATATACTCTATCCCTGGTAACAAACCTTTTTTATAATCAACACGCGTTCCTAAAAATTCTATTGTCCCCGTTTGAACTTTCTCCAATCCTCCCAAAGCAAACAGCAGTGTTGATTTTCCTGAGCCTGATTCACCACAAATGGACATACTTTCCCCTGCATTCAATTCAAAACTAACATCTTTCCAAAGATAAACTTCTTGATTTTGTGTGTCTTTAAAACTTTTAGAAATTCCCCTAACTGTAAGAAGCTTATTCACTACGCAATCCTTTGATAATTGGCATTTGAACCGCACGCAAAGCTGGCAACAAACTAGCAACGGTAGTTATAAAAAATGTAAATAAAATGATAACAATAAAATCCATACCACGATAAGCTACCGGGAGTTGAGCAACATCGTAAAAATTCCAAAGTGCATTTTCAGGTAAAAACCATCCCGTAAGTATCTTCACAATTGCATTTCGATAATATAAAACCAAAAACGATAATACAAAACCTACTGTAAGACCTAAACTTGCAAGCACAAAACTTTGAATCTCAAATAAAGCGATAATATCCCATCGACGAGCGCCCCAAGTCCTAAGTAAAGTAATTTCGCGCTGCTTACGACGCACAGAAGACATTAGTCCACTACTTATAGAAAATGCTGCTACAAGAACAATAAACAAAAGAGCAAAAAAACACATCATCTTTTCCATCTTTAAAACATAAAGAAAATCTTCATTTAACTCATACCAAGCGTAAGCCCTCATATTCTCCGGAAGCCAATGATTCAAGGCTTGGCAAACTTCATCAATATGTTGATTATCTACATTCAAACAAAAACCATGAACACTCTCTGAAGACATTCCATACGCTTCTTGCAAATCCGACAAAGGAAATAAAATAGTATTACGATCGACCTCAGCCCAATCAGTTTGAAAATAGCCAGCAACATTAATCTCTTGTGGAAGAATTATTTCCTCATTTTTTATCGCCTCTAAAGCTAATGGTGAATATAAATCAAACGAATTTCCAACAGATGCATGAAGCTCTTTCGCAACCCCATATGGAATAAAAGCACCTTTACCTAAATTTTTTATACCCTCTTTAGATATAAATTTTGAAATTGGCAAAACATTTTCTACTGTCGAAGCATCAAGCCCAAAACAACTGGGAAATAAAACATGGTCACCTTTTTGAATCAATGCGACACCTTGTACAAAAGGTGTTACACCTTGTACATATGGCTGATGACTTATTTTAACTATCCAATCATTACAATTATGAATAACCCTTTGTGACAAAATTTTTACAGGACCGTTAATTTGAACGAGTTTTTCTTCAATATTTTTATCAAAACCACTCATAATGCAAAGAACAACGCAAAGCAGCGCCACTCCTGCAGCAATTCCTATGATCGACAACCAAGTAAAAAAAGTACCCCATCGCTGTTTTGGGAACAGATATCGGAATGCTAACTTCCAAAAACAAGAACGCATGAGGTTCCAAATTATTGTAAACGCAAAGGCATTACAACACAGAGGAAACGATCGTTCGTTTTAATAATACCTGGGCTTAATTCATCTTTAAATTCAAAATAAATATCATCATCTTGCAATGCTTTTAATGGATCCATCAAGAAACGTGGATTAAAAGCAATCGTTACAGGGGTATCCGTGTACTCAATTGCCATCGATTCTTGCGCTTCTCCAAGCTCTGAACTTGAAGCAGAAATCTCAAGAACATTTTCACAAAAACTTAGTTTTACAGTATTATTATCCAAACTCGAAACCAAAGAAGCACGCTGTACGCATTCCAAAAGTAATGCGCGCTCTAATTTTACATGATGCTCTATCGATTGAGGAATTACCTGCTGATAATTAGGGAAGCGTCCTTCTACTTTCTTAGATACCAAATAAATCGTATTATTTAAGCCATTTTCCTTAGCACTGTCTTCTAAAGATAACTCAAATGCAATCTGCTTATCATTGAAGAAAATTTTAATCGGCGCTTTTTGCTGCAGCAAACGTTCCAATTCAAATACTGTTTTTGCAGGTAAAATAAACTCAACATTACTAAATGCTTCTGGAGCTTCAATATCTTGCTGAATGATACTTAAACGACGACCATCAGTAGCTACTAAATGCAATTGTGTTGAGGTTTCTTCTTTTTTAAAAGAGAAAAATACACCATTTAAAAGATAACGATTTTCATCCTCAGATTGGGCAAATGAAACATGCCGTAGCATAGATAATAACTTCTGCTGTTCCAAAACAAAGGCCTGTTCCTGTGTAAATGTTGGCAATGTTGGAAATTCCCCATCATTCATTCCCATCAAACGAAATTTCGAACGTCCACAGGTAATTTTAGCTTGATTTTGATAACAATCCAGCTCAATATCTGCCTCAGGCAAAGCTTTAATAATGGAGGCCAACTTTCTAGCAGGCAAGGCAATTCGTCCTGCTTCTAAAACTGTAGCTTTAACAGAACAACGAATACCTAAATCTAAATTGGTCGTTGTAAGCTCTAAAAGGTCATCATGAGCATCCAACAATACATTGCTTAAAATGGGAAGTGAGGTTCGCGTTCCAACAACATTAAGAACTTGTTGCAAACCATTTACAAAAACGTTTTTCGCGATACGTATTTTCATCTTAGAATATTAGATAATAATTCAATGATTTTTGCAATCTTTTTATCCATTTTTCTGCAACGAACCAAGCAATTTCATTTTTTCTACAAAAAACTCCGGTGGTTTTATCAATCGACGTTGCACATTGATAAATGCATGAACCGAAAAACCTTTAGCAATCAATGTTTCATCTCTAAAAAGTTGATAATTTATGGTAAAACGAGCACGCTGATAATCTTCTGGAGGAAACAAAACGATTTGTATTTCATCATCAAAAAATGCTGGTGATTTATAGGATAAATCGGCTTGAACTACAGGCAAAAAAAAGCCTTGCTGTTCCATATCTTTATAATTAATTTCTAACGACTTTAACCATTCCACACGAGCAAGCTCTAACCAAACAAAATAACGGCTATGATGAACCACACCCATAGCATCCGTCTCCGCGTATCTAACACGAACTATTGTTTTAAATACATCCATTTATATAAAAACTACGACTACCCAAAATGCAGTTATCGTTTTACATGTTTTGTAAGTTTTTGAGCCACCTGGAAGCGTAGCATCTTATCCAAACGTTCAAGTTCATCCTCATCAACCGTCTTATTTTGCTTAGCTTTTTCTAAAGCCTCTTGAGCACGTCGCACAGCAGCATCAATAGAATTTTCATCCAAAACTTGCACATCGATTGCTCCTTCAACTAAAAGAACAAGTTCTGATCCATGAAGCTTATAAAATCCTGTATCAATAGCAATAGGAGTAACAATACCGTTGTGTTTATAAAAAACAGTTCCTGCTTCCAACAAACCCATGATCGGTAAATGCCCTTCCAAGATTTCAATTTCTCCCATAGATGTAGGCAAAATAACCGAAGTTATTTTGTCCTCTAAAACGACCTTCTCAGGTACAATAATTTTTAAGGTTAGCGCCATAATTACTGTCCTTTAGCAGCCTCAATAACTTCCTCGATAGTACCTTTCATATAGAAAGCATTTTCAGGAATATCATCTAACTCACCATCCAAAATACGCTTAAAGCCTTTGATACAATCTTCCGTTTTAACGTATTTACCCTTATGGCCTGTAAAGACTTCTGCAACATGGAAAGGCTGTGATAAGAATTTCTGAATCTTACGCGCACGAGCAACAATTAATTTATCTTCCGGAGCCAATTCATCGATACCCAAAATAGCAATAATATCCTGCAAATCTTTGTAACGTTGCAATACCGTTTGGACACGACGAGCCGTTGTAAAATGTTCTTCACCAACAATCGCTGGATCCAAAGCCTGTGAACCTGATGCCAAAGGATCTACCGCAGGGTAAATTCCCAAAGAAGCAATACGACGATCCAAAACAATGGTTGAATCCAAATGAGCAAACGTATTTGCTGGAGCTGGGTCTGTCAAATCATCCGCAGGAACATACACCGCTTGGAATGAAGTAATTGATCCATTCTTTGTAGACGTAATACGCTCTTGTAACACACCCATTTCTTGGCTCAAAGTCGGCTGATAACCAACTGCAGAAGGGGAACGTCCCAACAACGCAGAAACCTCAGAACCTGCTTGAGAAAAACGGAAAATATTATCAATAAATAATAATACATCCTGCTTATAAACATCACGAAAATACTCTGCAATCGTTAAACCTGTTAACCCTACACGCATACGAGCTCCAGGAGGCTCATTCATTTGCCCATAAACCAAAGCAACTTTCGAACGTTCTGGCATCTCAGTATCAATCACTTTAGCTTCGGTCATTTCCTTGTACAAGTCATTTCCTTCACGAGAACGTTCACCTACCCCTGAAAACACAGAAAAACCTCCATGAGCCATAGCAATATTCTGGATCAATTCCATAATAACGACGGTCTTTCCAACACCTGCTCCCCCAAATGCACCAACTTTACCACCTTTAATAAATGGACAAATTAAATCGATAACCTTAATTCCTGTCTCAAGAATTTTTGTATCAGTGCTTTGTTCCAATAAACTCGGTGGATTTCTGTGAATCGACCAATGGTCTTCAGCTTCAATAGGACCACGATCATCAACTGGCTCACCAATAACATTTAAAATACGACCTAATACACCCTTACCTACTGGAACTGAAATTGGCTTTCCTGTATCTACGACCTCCATACCTCTTCGCAAACCTTCCGAAGAAGACATAGCTACCGCACGCACCAATCCTTCAAATAAATGTTGTTGGACTTCCAAAACAAGCCGCATCATTTTGCCATCCACTTGCAAATTAACTTCCAATGCATTATAAATTTCTGGAATTTTGTCAGCGTCAAACTGAACATCAACAACCGCTCCAATGACTTGAACAATTTTTCCTATGTTACTCATATATCTCCCTATTGTGCACTCTGCCCCGCTGTAATTTCAACAATTTCCTGTGTAATTCCAGCCTGCCGAGCTTTATTATATTCCAATTGTAAATCTTGTATAAGTGATTCCGCATTATCTGTAGCACCTTTCATTGCAACCATACGAGCACTATGTTCAGAAGCCTTGGATTCCAACAAAATCTGATAAAGCGATTTCTTCAAGAAAAGCAATGGTAGTCTTTCCAAAATCGTCTGTCCATTTGGTTCGATGATATAATCCCGATCATCCTGTATTATCGATTTCTTATCTACACACATCCATGTATATAATTGCTCTAATTCCTTTTCGAAATCATTCATTGGCAACAACCGACGAACCACTGTTTCCTGGACCAACGTATTTTTAAAACGCGGGAACAAAACCTCCAATGTATCGATTTTTTCACTATTAAAGGCATCTACAACAAAATGAACAATCTCTTGTACCCGCTTGAAAGTTATCGTATCAGGACAATTAAAATGCCCCAAGACATCCGCATGAATACGAGACAGGAACTGAACACCTTTTTGCCCAACCGCAATAAAACGTGTTGTTTTTGGGAACTGTAAAGCAGCTTTTGTCAGATTCTGATTAAGCGAACCACACAACCCTTTATCAGGCGTTATTAAGATAACTCCACGATGTTGAACAGGTCGTTCCTTAAGAAAAGAATGATTTATAGATTGCCAAGAAAATTGCTTTGTTAAAGCATGAAGCATATCAGCTAATTCACAAGCATACCCACGACTTCCTAAGGCATTATCTTGCGCTTTCTTCATTTTTGAAGAAGCAACAAGCTCCATGGCACGCGTAATTTGTGCCGTATTTTTTACCGCCCGAATACGCGTTCTAATCTCTCGCATGCCCTTCATAATTTATCCTTGCGTTTTTTGCCAATCCTCAAATATTCTTGCTAATTCTTGAGAGATTTCATCTGTCAAAACTTTTCCCTTATACAAACGATCCAAAAAATCTTTATGTAAGCTTGTAAAATATTCACAAATTCTTTGGATACAGACTGGCATATCACTCAAAGCAACTTTATCAAAAATTCCCTGCTGAATAGCCCACAACAAAACGACTTGCAATTCAACAGGACGAGAAATATGCACCCCCTGTTTTAACAATTCCAAAATATGCTGACCACGCTCTAATTGATGACGAGTTTTAGCATCCAAATCAGAACCAAACTGCATGAATGCCTGCAACTCCTGATACTGAGCCATCTCTAACTTTAATTGACCAGCAACCTTTTTTAAAGCCTTTAACTGAGCCGCAGATCCTACACGTGATACGGAAATACCTACCGAAATCGCTGGACGCAATCCTTGGTTAAACAAATCCGTTTCTAAGAAAAGCTGACCATCCGTAATCGAAATAACATTGGTTGGAATATATGCAGAAACATCTCCTGCCTGCGTCTCAATGATAGGCAATGCTGTTAACGACCCTCCTCCGTATTGCTTATTCAAACGCGCAGAACGTTCCAACAAACGAGAATGCAAATAAAATACATCTCCTGGATAGGCTTCACGACCTGAAGGACGTTTCAATACCAACGAAATTTGACGATATGCAACCGCATGCTTGGATAAATCATCGTATACAATAAGAGCATCCATACCATTCTGCATGAAATATTCACCCATTGCAGTTCCCGAATAAGGCGCAATGTATTGATTTGCCGCATTATCAGAAGCTGGTGCCGATACAACAATTGTGTATTCTAATGCATTATGCTCTTCCAAAACCTTTAATGTTCTTGCGATGGTCGCATTCTTTTGACCAATCGCTACATAAATCGAATAAACGGGACGGAAATCAGGATCTCCACTTGCCAAGCCCTTACGATTCAATTCAGCCTGATGCAAAATAGCATCCAATGCTAGAGTTGTTTTACCCGTTGAACGGTCACCAATGATCAATTCACGCTGTCCACGACCTATTGGGAACATCGCATCTACTGAAAGAATACCTGTTTGCAAAGGTTGATCTACAGATTGACGAGCAATAATTCCAGGAGCAATTTTTTCAACCGGATAATTCGCTTCTGCAACAATAGCTCCTTTACCATCAATCGGTTGCCCTAACGCATCAACAACACGCCCAAGCAAAGCTTTTCCAACTGGAACAGAAAGCAAATGTCCCGTGGTTTTACAAGTATCACCCACCTTCAAATGTGCTGTATCTCCCAACAAGATGATACCTACCTCATCTTCTTCCAAATTTAACGCTATTCCATAGACGTTATTAGGAAATTCAACCATTTCATTGTACATGACCTCCGACAAGCCTTCAACTTTTGCAACAGAGTCAGCTAACGAAATAATTTTACCGACATTCGAACAAATCGGTTTTGTTTCAAATTTTTCAATTGCCTCTTTTATATCTGCAAGAATAGCCATAATTTTTTACCTTAAAGTGTTAACAAGTTCTTTCAATTGAGTTTCCAAAGAATAATCCAAAACGTTATCTCCACATTTTATTTTAAAACCACCAATAAGCTTTGGATTCTCAACCGAAGTAATTTTACAATGATCAAAATTAACAGCTGTCCGCAATACCTGATCAATCGCCTTTAGATCGATATGCCCTGTATACTCAATCGTTGCATACTTTTGATGATATACCTTCTGTAAACAGAACCAAAAATAATTCAGAAACTCTTTCGAGGAACGTGAATATTGTTGCGCCAAAAAAGCTACGGAAGCCTTAATACGCTCCAACAAGGCATCTTCCTCAACTTCGAAAACGAAATCTGTCAATCGTTGGATCAAAAATTTGTGTTTACGTTCCATTATTTCATTTGCTCCGCTTTTAATGCCGAAGTTGCTTGTTCATTCAGCTTGGCACGCATGTCATTTGTCAAAACATCTTTTAACAAACGTTCTGTTGTTGCAACCACCAAATTAGCGACTTCTGAACGAGCTTCTGCCAACATATTGCTACGCTCAACTTCGATCGAACTTTTAGCTTGTGTGAGCATTTGCTCAACTTTTTGCTCAGCAGATTTCTTTTGTTCGAGCAAATAAAGTTCGCTCTCCTGTTTTGTCTTTGCGAACAATGCCTGAGCATCCTCCTGTGCCTTTTTAAGCAAATTCAATCGCTCTTTTTCAGCAGAAGCCAGCTGCGATTTCATTTCTTCTGCATACTGCAAACCTTCAGAAATCTTTTTCTGACGTTCTTCAACTGTTTTCAACACCGGCTTTATTGCAAAACGATACAATACATAGCTTACTAAACAGAAATTAACGATTTGAGCAATGAGCAAATCACTTTGAACACCAAAAGTATCCATGATCCGCGTTACCGCATTTGATGATTCACTTGCTGCAGTTCCAAAAAAAAGATAACTCATGGGACTCATCATTATTCGCAATGTTAAAATTTTCTATCCTTGATACAAGAATAAGGAATAAAAGGCAACAGCTTCTGCCAAAGCCATACCCAAAATGGATTGAACCAAGATTTTTCCTGATACGCCAGGATTACGTCCAACCATTTCAACTGCTTTCATACCAATCATGGCTACACCAATTGCCGCCCCAAAACAACCCAAGGCTGATGTTAAACCACGTCCGATATTTCCTAATGTACTAATATCCATCGTTTTACCTTTGTTTATTATTATTTATAAAATCTTATTAGGCTTCATGCTCCTCTTCACCATTGTTACATATACTTCCGATGTAAACTGCAACAAGCAACGTAAAGACCAAAGCTTGAACAGCACCAATAAGTATTTCGAGAAAATAAAAGGGAATAGGAACTAAATACTTCGTCCAAGGCGCAAGTGCCATAATGTTATTAATCAAATTTTCTCCACCAAAGACATTGCCATAAAGACGAAAAGATAACGAAATTAGTCGGAATAAAATCGAAATACACTCAATAAATCCAACTCCCAAGAAAATAAAAAATAAGAACGAATAAATTCCAAAAGAAACCTCACTACGGTCTGCTTTATTTCCAAAAATATGAATGATCGTTCCTTTGATGCCTTCGTATTTAAAAACAAAGAAAAACCAAGCGATAAATGAAACCATTGCCAATGCCAAGGTCGCATTTAAATCTGCATTAGAAGGCCTAAAAAAATACTTAAAATGATCCTGTTCGTAGTACCCTACCGTTCCTACACCAGGGATCAAACTGCTCCAATTTTGAATCAATATATAAATAAAAAATCCAATGAGCAATGGAAATGCTGTTTTTATGACTTTATTGCCTGTAATTGGTGCCATCAATTGATAAACCCCATTGATAAGGCTTTCAGCAACAACCTGACCTTTGGTTGGAATTAGACGTGGCTTTCCCACAAAACCATACACCAACAATATTATAGCAAAAGATACAATCCAGGTATACAACATACCATTTGTGACAGGGAAACTACCTATAGAGAAAAGAACATACGGCTTGGGACTTACCGCTACACCAGCATGACTTAATGATGCAACCATGCATCCCATTATTGTTAATAAACTTTTCTTCATCATATACATATATTATATCGTACTTTTATTAAAAAATGAAGTAATTTTTTTAATTTTTCCCAAAAAAAAGAAAAATTCCATGATCTTATAACATAATTTTCGTAAAAAATGCAATATTTTTTTCAGCAATTCTAAAAAACAACAACTCTTATTCTTGCAAAAAAATACTAACACACAATGACATCAAAAATATCAAATTTATGTTAATTTCTTCTATTATAACAAAGAAAATACAAGGAAACAATTAATATTCCTAAAACACATTACCATTCCTTACAATCTTACCATAAAAACTTGCCTTCATAAAAACTTTCTCATACATTTATAGTTATGAGACAACCCATATTCGATTCCTCAAAATTCCTTCTTATTGCAGGGCCATGTAGCCTAGAAAATGAAGAGCTTTGTTGTCAAGTCGCTGAACAATTAAAGGTATTAAAGGAACAATATCGTAACAAAATAAATATCGTATTTAAAGCATCATTTGATAAAGCTAATCGCACTGATGTTCATAGCCATCGAGGGATTGGGATTGATAAAGGCCTAGAGATTTTAGCGAAAATAAAGCAACAATATAAAATGCCGGTTTTAACAGATATCCATTTGCCTGGACAGGCAGAACGTGTTGGTAATGTTTGCGATGTTTTACAAATTCCAGCCTTTCTATGCCGTCAAACCGACTTATTGGAGGCCGTTGCAAAAACGAAAAAAACTGTAAATGTAAAAAAAGGTCAATTTTTATCTCCTTACGACATGAAATTTGTTGTTGATAAACTAAGGTATTTCGGAGCAGAAGAAATTTGGCAGACGGATCGAGGAACTACATTTGGATACGGTAATCTTGTTGTGGACATGCGATCGTTTCCTATTATGGCCCAAAATAACACTCCCGTTATTTTAGATGCCACACATAGCTTACAAATGCCTGGCAATGGTATAGGTATTACGGGCGGTGACAGACAATTTATTCTGCCACTATCACAAGCTGCAATTGGAGCAGGAGCTAATGGATTATTTATCGAAACACATCCCGATCCCAACAATGCCTGGTCTGACAAAGCTACTCAGCTACCACTTACACAATTAGCGACAGTTGTAGGGAAATGTATAAAACTTTGGGAAAATATAAACAAATGAATTCTAAGCCTCGCATTTTATTTTTATCCGCAGCAGAAATCTCTATCCCTTGTTTAAACACATTAAAGGCAGATCCATTCATTGATTTTGTAGGCATTGTAACCCAACCTGGTCGAGCAAAAGGACGCGGTCAAAAAGTTAGCTTAAATCCCATTGCTATGTGGGCTGAAACACATTCACTTCCTTATTACCAGGCTGAAAAAATGGATGAGGCTGCATTTGATTGGCTCAAAGCCAAAGCGCCCGACCTTATCTTCGTTATGGCTTTTGGCCATATATTAAAAAAGGAATTCCTTGAGATCCCTCCTTTAGGAATGTGGAACTTCCATACATCCTTGCTTCCTAAATATCGTGGCGCATCCCCTATCCAAACAGCAATTTTATCAGGAGAAAAAACAACAGGCGTTACGCTTATGTCTATGATTGAGAAAATGGATGCCGGTGCTTGGCTGTCACAAATCCCTATCGACATTGATCCTTGTGATACCTGTGCAACCTTAACTAACAAATTAGCTGAAGCCAGTGCCACCTTACTCAAACAAAATCTTTCACGTATAATTTCTCAAAAATATACCTTAATGGAACAAGATGAAGGCCATGTTTCTTTTTGCAAAAAATTTTCAAAAAAAGATGGTGAACTTGATTTTTCAAAACCTGCTACCGATTTAGAAAGGCAAATTCGAGCATTTCAACCTTGGCCAGGATCTTACTTTTTTAAGAATGAAGAACGTTATATCGTTCATAAAGCTCATGTTATTCAAAAACCTGCGGATTTGAATGAAACATTTTACATTGACAAAGATCGAAAACAATTATTAATTACAACTTCAGAAAATGTGTTGTCGATAGATATTTTGCAAAAATCTGGTGGAAAACCACTAGCCATCGCGGACTTTTTAAGAGGCAACCTTAATTTTTAATAAGCTCATGATTGTCACATTGTTATTTGGTTATTTACTTGGTTCAATTCCTTTTGGATTCCTCATTGCCAAGGCACATGGTGTTTCCATCTTTGATGTTGGAAGCGGAAACCCCGGCGCAACCAATGTCCTCAGAACTATCGGCAAAAAAGCAGGTTATACCGTATTTTTCTTAGATGCTTTCAAAGGTATTTTAGCCGTTGCTTTGGGTATCTATACACAATATCCTTATACAGCCCTCTTAGCTGCCCTTATCGGTCATAGTTTTTCTTGCTGGATTCACTTTAAAGGTGGCAAAGGTGTAGCCACCCTCATCGGAGGATTATTTTTATTAATGCCATTACCTCTAATTTCAGGTTTATTTGTTTGGTTCATTATTTTTAAACTCTTACGCTACGTTTCATTTGCATCTATTTGTTTTGTAATGTCACTCCTCCCCTTTTGCTGTTTATATTATGGCATTGAACCTTCCCGTAAGCATGCTCTACCTTTATTTATATTAACGCTACTTGTTATTATCAGACATCGCTCTAATCTCATTCGCCTTTGGCAAGGAAAAGAAAATAAATTTTAAATGGCCATTGAGATAAAAAAGCTTGGCGGAAGTGTTTTAAAATCTAAGCAAGATTTTAAAAGAGCTGCACAATATTTAGCAACATGCTACAAAGATAACCCTGAAATTATCGTTGTCGTTTCAGCCCCCTATGGGGAAACTAATTCACTTATGCACCAGGCTCAAGACTTCTCTTCAAATCTAGGCGATGCTTATGAACTTCTTTTACAAACGGGCGAACAAAAATCTTGTGCACTACTAGGCCTTGCTTTGCAAAGCCTAGGTATTCCTTTTCACATTTTTTGCGGTTTTACCGTTCATTTATACCAACAAGGGGAAAAAAAATTTTCCGTTGATCATGATATTTACACACACGCCTTAAAAAACGGCATCGTTATTGTCGGAGGTTTTCATGTATTAACTCCACAAAACCATTTAGTCAATCTGGGACGCGGAGGATCAGATTTTTCAGCTATTCTTCTTGCTGATTTCTTCCATGCAAAGTCCTGTACGCTTATAAAAGATGTTCCTGGTATATTTAATACCTTTAAATCTACTACGGAACGATTTCAACAGATAAATTTTAATGACCTGCTCAAACTAGCCGCTTCAGGTGCGCGCATTGTCCAAAAAGAAGCTGTCTTATATGCCTTAAGTAAAAATATCTCATTTACAGTCAAAGCTCTACAAGGAAACGGCACAATGGTTGGAAATTTCCCAACACTGCTTTACCCAACTCAATAAAAATACTCCTATCATTTTAGCAACCCTTCATCCTCAACATTTACAATTTATCCCAAGGATCATCTTCAGCAAATGCTTGTCTATCCTCAGCAAAACAGTCTCGTTTTTCCTTCTTTGCTTTGGATTCTGTCTTTTGTTTAGCATGTACATTAAAATTTGAAAATAAATCACTTAAAGAAAAATTCTGTTTTGTTTTTTCAGGTGCATTTATTTCTTCAAGTTCAGATTCATTATCTTCTTGTCCCCATACATTAAAAAGTAAACCACAAGAAAAACCACATATAGCAACAATTATTTTATTCATATCTACCCTTATATCGAAGCATAAATCATACCAACTATTTATATTCCAAAGCTAAAACAAGTTCTTTGCCACAATCACAATGAACAACGATCTTTTTTAATATATCTTTTTCATAAATCGTCTGAACACGTGCATTAGACATAACCTCACCTTGCTCTGGTTGCAAAGTTTCTCTGGGATCTGCAGCTATCGTATCATTAGAATCTTCTTGCGTTACAATTTCATTTACAACAATGTGTTCGCGTCCTTGTAAAAAGCTATCCATAAATTTATTATATGCAAAAAACTGTTTATGTTTCAACAAAAATATAACATTTTGCGTTAAAAGAATTTTACAGCTTGCTCATTTAAAAAAATTTTGATTAAATATTAACATGAATGTTGAGATTGCAATCGATTTATTGCACCAATTGATTATAACAGCGGTTATTTGTGTAAGCCCCTTCTTACTTTTAATCATGATCGTTGGTATTATCATCAGCTTATTGCAAACCATTACAAGCATTCAAGAACAATCACTTTCCTTTGTGCCTAAACTCCTTTTATCAATCTTATTACTATGGATACTCTCACATTGGTTATTTAGGCAAATTCTTGAGTTTACAGTTTTATTGTTAGAACGAGCCGGGGAACTAATAAAATGACAATTCCCTTAGAACCCATTTACCTTTGGTTGCTAATAATTTGCCGATGCAGCGGATTACTAGCAGGATTTCCCTTTGGAGGAGAGAATAACGGCATTCCAAATACAGTGAAAGTCTTACTGGCATGTGCGTTAAGCTATATCACTCTAAGCATCATTCCTTTAGAAATAACCTTACCCAACAACATCTTCATTCATTTTTTCCAAGCAGCACGTGAAGTTCTTATTGGCTTAGCTATGGGATTCGTTATAAAGATTTCTTTTGCAATGCTTGAAATGACAGGATGTTTGATTTCCAATGAAATAGGCCTTAACACTAGTGAAAATTTTAACCCACTTACGGAAAATTCTTCCACTTTTTCTAGCATACTTTTCGTACAATTTGCTGCAGTGTTATTTTTCATTATGGATTTAGATAAAGAATTATTATCCTGTTTTATTCAAAGCTATAAAATTCT
>CAKUXH010000016.1 GCA_934700265.1 uncultured Opitutales bacterium | reverse complement strand
TTAGAACAAAAAGGCATGTTGCAAATTTATGTATCTAACAATGAAGATACAGGTATTGGTAAAGAAGCTTACGATCATTTTAAAAAATTAGATATCGGTGATTTTATCGGCGTAGAAGGTGAAGTTTTTCGCACAAGTACTGGAGAAATTACCCTTAGAGCACATAAATATACCCTTGTTTCTAAATCTTTTCGCCCCCTTCCTGATAAGTTTCATGGATTAAGCAATCCAGATACGATTTACCGTCAACGTTATCTTGACTTGATTATCAACCCCGAATCACGCGAACGGTTTTTTAAACGTTCAAATATTATTAAAGGTATTCGTGAATTTTTATGGCAACGTGACTTTATTGAAGTAGAAACACCTATGCTGCAAGACGTTGCTGGAGGAGCTGCCGCAAGGCCTTTTACAACGCATATGAACGCATTAGATCGTGAGTTTTATCTAAGAATTTCTCTTGAACTTTATCTAAAACGAATGCTTGTAGGAGGCTATGATCGTGTGTTTGAAATCGGTCGTAATTTCCGCAACGAAGGTCTATCACGTCGACACAACCCAGAGTTTACAATGATTGAACTCTATCAAGCCTACAGTGATTATCACAGTATGATGACACTTGTATACGATCTAATTCAATATCTTTGCAAAAATGTCATTGGTAAAACAACACTCAAAAGTTACACAGGACAAACGATTGAGCTAAGCGGGAAATGGCGCGAAGTAACCTATACGGATTGCATTTTTGAAGCAACCCAAGATCATCAATGGTTTTCTCGTACGCGCAAAGAAAAACTACAAAAATGCAAAGAACTTGAAATTGAAGTAAATCCAAATTGTGAAGATTTCGAAATCACTAATAATGTATTTGAAAAATGCATTGCTCCTAATTTAATTCAACCGACTTACGTTACTCAATTACCTAAAGAATTATGTCCTTTAGCAAAAATCAACGAAAAAGATGATCGTTATATCGATGTTTTTGAATTATATATTAATGGGCAAGAAATTGCTCCAGCTTACTCTGAGCAAAATGATCCCTTTGTCCAACGACGCATGTTTGAGATTCAAGCAGGAGAAGAGATTCAAAAAGTTGATAACGATTTCTTAACAGCACTTGAATACGGGATGCCACCTGCTGGCGGTATGGGAATCGGTATTGATCGTCTCTGTATTTTGCTAACAGAAGCTGACAATATTCGAGACACACTATTATATCCAACCTTGAAATAATCCCATGCAGGATGATTTTATTCATATCGTTTTGACTTGTGATGATCGTTATGTTCGTCATGCAGCAGCAACCATCATTTCGATCATCAAAAATTCTCCAAGAAAATTCCATTTCTATGTATTTGACTGTGGAATACAACCTGAAAATATTGAAAAATTAAAAACCTGGAATTTAGGAGAAAGCATAATACAAATCATTCCTATACAAAAAATTGATATTTTTGAGGAGTTTGATCTAAAAAAATGTTATAGTCCAGCTATTTTTTATCGTTTACTCATTCCAGAAATATTAAAAGATATCGATAAAGCTATCTATCTAGACTCTGATATAATTGTCATCAATGATCTTGGCGAAGCTTGGGATATAAATCTGGATGACTACCAAATAGGAGCCGTTCCTGAGGAAGGTAATTATTGCAATCGTAATTTATTGCTAGCACGAAAAGCACGCCTAAAAATGCCTCTTGATTGGCAATATTTTAACACAGGTTTTATGATTTTTAACATAAAACAGCTGAAAGGTATCAATTTACTACAACAAGTAGTAATCTTCCTAAAAAGCAATACAAATAAAGCAGTTACTTTACCCGATCAAGACGCATTAAATCTTATTCTCGAACGAAAATATTTTTTCCCTCTCCCTGAAAAATTTAATCAACATGTAGCTCAAACAAAGGGAAAACCAACATGCTTGCATTTCTTCTGGAAGGTTTGGCTTTATCCTGAATTTTTTGTAAAACATATTCTATCTTTAAAAATAAAGTATGCTTATGAATATTTTCACTACGCTAGACAAACTCCTTTTGCTAATGTAATTAATAAAGAGGCTTCCATAAAAGCCATGTTAAAATGTTTATTTGAATTAATGACAAAACCTATCGAACATTTTTTTAGATATCAAGTAAGAGATAAAGTTAAAAATTATATTAGATCAAAAAATCAACACTCATGTTAAAATGCCAATTTTACTAAATTTATTTCTTTTATGTTATACAATCGGTATATTTTTTTTCGCACCTCTGTACAATATTGGTTATTATGGACTCATTACCCTTATTTTAATGCATTATTGGAAAGAAAAATCTTTACGGTTTTTTTTTAAAAAATTTAATCAAGAGTACAAATTATGGATTATCCTAGCAATAACCATTTCAATGGCCTTTGTCGGTTGTTTTTATGGTATTGCCCCAAAAAGTTCAGCCTTTATCATTTTTTTACGAAGATTTTTAACATTATTAACTATTTTAATTTTCATTCCATATTTTATTCAAAATGAAAATTTTATAAGAAAAATAATACATCTATTTACATTATTAGGTATGTTGTATTGCATTGTAAGTAGCCTTCATACTCCACATTTTTTAAGAATAAACCCTATTCAAAGCAGTATGCTTATAGGATATATCCTTAGTTCTTTAAGCACACAAATCCTTTTATTTTCCCCAAATATAAGTTTAAATATATTAAGATTTATATTTTTTGCTACATTTTTAATACTATTTAATCCTCAAAAAACAGGTATAGTTGCTTCTATTGCTTCTATTGCTTCTATTGCTTCTATTGCTTCTATTGCTTCTATTGCTTCTATTGCTTCTATTGCTAAAAAACTATTTTTTATTTGTTGCATTATTTTAGCTTTATTCTGTGTTGGCGCATATAATCACGCTACAAGCAATTCACGATTATGGGGTTGGTATCACACCTCTTTTTATCCTAGCATTAGCCAAGGAGATTCTAGCACACTTCAAAGGAAGGGCATGATAAAACAATCTTTATATATTTTAAAAACATCTCCATTTTACGGTAATGGAACAGCAAGCTATGGAAGTATAATAAAAACACGTAATTTACAATGGATTTCCTGGAAATGCCCTCCTATCTTAAGTAACCGTTGGATTACAAATGTACACCCACACAATGATTTTTGTCATTGGTGCATTCAATTTGGATACATCGGTGGAATTCTCTTCTTATTATTTATAGGCTATTTTCTCATATTTTTCCTAAAAGCAATAAAAACATCTTGTTTACAAAGCTTTTTAGGTTTAAATACTGTAATTTTTTTCAGTTTTTGCAGCATGTGCGACATGATGTTAGGCAGCTCCATCCCACAAAGTGTTTTTATCATTGGAATAAGCATTTCAATAGCACGAATTTTACGAGTAAAATTTTTCAAAAAAAATAGAAGACATCAAATTTTCACTCTACAGCAAAACACCTTCTAAAACACTAGAAGAGGTTTTATTGACCTTTACAGATTGAAAAGTCCCTAATAGATCATCGGCCCCTTCAAAAATAACTTTCTTATTAAAAACGTTTCGACCAAAAAATTTATTGGCACCTCGGTGAGCCTGACCCTCAACTAAAATTAATTGTATTGTATTTAAAAACTGTTGATTGTATAAGGAAGAAAAATGCGTTAATAATGCCAACAATCGTTGATTACGCATTTCCTTTACTTCATCCGAAATTCCAAGTTCTGAATTTTGTTTAGGAGCAGCCAAAGTCGTCGGTCGAGGACTATACTTAAAAATATACGCCATATCAAAACCAATTTCACTGAACAAATCATAAGTTTGCTGAAAATCTTCTTCTGTCTCCCCAGGATAACCAACAATGATGTCGGTTGAAATTGAAATTTGTGGTTGAATAGTTCGCAAATCTGAAACAATTTTCAAAAATTTTTCTCGTGTATATGCCCGATGCATTTCCTTTAAAATACGATTTGAACCACTTTGTAACGGCAAATGAATCGCTGGACAAAGTTTTGGTAAAGTACAATAACACTGAATTAATTCATTATTAAAAAAAGCAGGATGCGGAGACATAAAACGAATCCTCTCAATTCCATCAATCGAATTAATTGCTTGTAACAAATCTACAAAATTTTTCCCGCAAATCTTATCTTGATAGGTATTTACAATTTGCCCCAGCAGCATAACTTCTTTAACCCCATTGCCTACACCTTGCTGAATTTCTTGAATAATAGAATCGAATGGCCTATTCTGCTGAACACCTCGCGTTTTTGGAACGATACAGTACGAACAACACATGTTGCAACCTTGCTGAATAGGGACAAACAACACAGGAGACGCATCCGTTTTCTTTTCGTAACATTTGAATTCAAAAGCTTCAGGAATCTTAGCAACTATACAACCGTCAATATGCTTTTCTAAAGTCTCACGAATAAGTTCTGGTATTTGTGGTAAATTTTGTGGCGGAATAATCCAATCAAGTTGTGGTAAAACTTTCAACAACTGCTCTTTTTGCCGAGAAGCCATGCAGCCCAAAATTCCAACACGATAATCTGGATTTTTGCGCTTATTTTTAAGCAAACGCCCTGCTTTACCAATGGCTTTACTTTCAGCTAAATCACGAATACTGCATGTATTTAAAAGAGCAATATCAGCATCTTTCTCATCATCAACTATTACATGCCCATCCGCCAACAATAATGCCTTCAAAGTATTGCTATCTCGCATATTCATTTGACAACCATACGTCTTTATCCAAATTTTCCGTTTAATTTCAGCCATTTATATATAACCTGATGAAGTTTTTAAACAAGGTCAACCAAAACCAACAAGAGAATACGCTTGCATAACTGCAAAAGCACATTATACAATTTTCTCATGAAAAGTGCATTATTCTATCTAACTATCATAACCCATAAAACATTATTTGGAACATTAGATGATGTTGTAAATACTATCTATATAAGATTACAAAAGTTGGAGGAAATGAAAATTGAAAGAATTTTAAGGAAACAAAATCCTGCTGAAAAATTTTTATATCAATTGCGTGGCTATCGAACACATACTGATTTTCCGTATTCTGGCTCCACTGAATTTTTATATTCTGATTCTTCTGAAGATGAGTCCTATGAAGATTTGCCAATGATTGCACCTGAAAATAAGCCAATTGTAGATCTTACCAATGCATCCTTCCAGGAAATCATCGCAACATTTGTAGATATTTTGCAAAGCAAGTTAGATAGAAGATCTGTTGACACTAACTACACAACAAATTATAATAAAAGTTTGCGAAATTCATTTGATGAAAAATCTTGCGATTCAATGTACACAAAAATAAGAGTAAATACTGAATACTTTAACTTTACCTTAAATTATAATGGGAATTCAAATCAAGTTGGGAATAATTTATTACGAGAAAGCTCCCATGAGAATTATACCATAACCCCTCAAAGAAATGCCATAAATGAGCCCAAAGCTTTGTCCTGGGCAGATTACGAGCAAATGTCCCATCCGTTAAAAAGACTTCTTCTAGCTGACGAAATAGCTCGAAGAAAAGTAGTCGATACTCCTAATAAATTAGACCTGTACCATTTATTACCTGTTTGGGCTGCCATTGCTATTGCAGAAAATTTAATTCAATCAAGAAAATTAAAACCTAAAGACTATTACCCACCTTATTCTCGCTATCACTTTTTTTCTGGGGAAAATAGAGAACAAGCTATAAAAGAATTAATTCGTTTACATTTATTAGAAGCCTATCTTCCAACACCTCCACCAAATACTACATTCATGGATGCAAAAATTTATTGGACCATACAAATAAAATCCTTCGAAGATTTAGGCAGACTTCTTTTTGAAGATACTGAAGAATATGAAAATCTTATAGAAGATGTTTTCTCAGATGAGGACGATATTGATAGAAGTTTCGAGAAATGGTACAACGAAGAAAAAATCATTAACATCATCCTACGAAATATTCGAAATCTTATGGGAACTTTGGTATAAAATTATCAACCAAAATCAATTTCAAATGCAATCAACGAATTGTAATTTTTTAGTTATCTTATTATAAAATTAATTTTATCTACAAAAAGCAAAAAAGGGTTCTCCCTCATTTTCAATAAAAAATTTCAATTTTTTAATTGTACATTTTATAAAAATTTGTTTCTCTACAATTAGATTACTTTAAAGTCTAAAAAATTGTTATAACAAGAAAAGATTTATGAAAAAGATAAGACTTGTTGTTGAAAAGCGGGAACTGTGCGGATCAGGCGTTAGCGGACGTTTACGTAAAAGCGGATCTATCCCAGCTGTTATTTATGGACAATCAGGCGTTAAGCATTTACAAGTTTTAAAACCTGACTTCCGTACAATGATGTTAGAAAAAGGTGAAAGTGCCGCTTTGGTAGAACTTGTTTGTGAAAAAGATGTTACCTTAGCCATGATCCAAGCCACCCAAAGGAATCCTCGTACGGATGATTATCTACATGTAGATTTCAAGGAACTTGATCCAAAGAAACACATGTTAGCAAGTTCTCCACTACGTTTCATAGGAGAATCAGCAGGTGTTAAAGATGGAAGTGGCATTTTAGATATTGCTCGTCATACTATTGCTGTTTCCTGTCTACCAGAAGATTTGCCAGAATTTATCGAAGTTGATATTCGTAATTTAACCACAGGAAGTTCAATTCACGTAAAAAACCTTCCTCAGATAAAAGGCGTAACTTACAAAACATCTGCAGATGATGTCGTTGTTTCTTGTTTAAATATTGCAGATGATGATAGCAGCAATGCAACTGAAGAAGCAGCCGAAGCAGGAGAAGCAACTGAAGAAAACAAGAAATAGTTTTTAAATGCCCACTTCAACCTTTACAACAAGTCTTATTGTTGGCTTAGGAAATCCAGGGAAAGAATACGAAAAAACAAGACACAATTTAGGTTTCTATGTTTTGGATTATTATGTTCAGAAAAAAGGTGAAATGTGGGTAAGTGATGGAAAATGTAATGGACTAACCTCTGAAGTGAAAATTAAAGATAAAAAAGTTTTTTGCTTAAAACCTCAAACGTTTATGAATTTGAGTGGTGAGTCTGTTCAAAAATTTTGTTCTTATCGCAAAATAAATACAAGCGAAGTAATGGTTGTTTGTGATGATATTTCAATTCCATTTGGAAGTTTTAAAGTTTCTACCATTCCTGGAACCGCAGGACATAATGGAATAAAAAACATCGCAAAAATGATAGGCAATACGTTTGTGAGATATCGTCTTGGATTAGGTAACAAACCATCTTTTATGCCCTTGGATCATTTTGTTTTGAGTCGTTTCACCGATGAAGAGCAGCAAAAATTACCTGAAATAGCAAAAGTTTTTGAAAATAACATTGAAGTCCTTATTGACAAAGGCGTGATAAAAGGCCTGAATTTTATAGAACGGTAAAAAAATGAATAAAGAGTATCAAGCAACGTTTATTTTAGACACACATAAGTGGCGCGAACCCATTGAAGCATTGATTGAACAAGTAAAGTCAGTGATCACTGAAATGGGGGCAGAAATTATTGAAGTCAACAACATGGGCTTAAAATCTTTCTCTCGCTTCCCACGTAAAGAGTTTGTCGCTGGACAATATGTTTCAATTCGCTGTAAAGCAGACACATCTTTTAACAAGGTATTGCAAGAACGTATCGGGTTGAACCCAAATGTTAATCGCGTAATCGTTGAAAACGTTGAAGCTTAGTTTTTATGGCGTCTTTTAATAAAGTAATGTTGATGGGCAATCTTGTTCGCGATCCAGAATTACGCGTTACTCCCAGTGGCCTATCAATTTGTCGCTGCACAATTGCATGCTCAAGAACGGTACGTTCAGAGAAAGCTGAAAATGGCTCTCGGGAAGAAACAACATTTGTTGATGTTGAATCTTTTGGTAAACAAGCAGAAGTTGTTGCTAAATATTTCACCAAAGGTCGCCCTATATTTGTAGAAGGTCGTCTGCGCCTAAACGAATGGCAAACACAAACTGGAGAAAAACGTAGCAAATTGCAAGTCGTTATGGAAAACTTTGTATTCGTAGGTCCTAATACAGGATCTCAACATTCTGAAGATAGCAATACAACCTCCTTTAACTACGAAAAAGTAGGGCAAAAACAGGAAATTGAAACGCCGTTTAATAACACTGACGAAGACGTTCCGTTTTAATCAAAAATTTAAAAAAATTATATCATGGCAAATGTAAAAGTTTTGTTGTTGAAGCCAGTAAAGCACCTCGGAGGCGAGGGCGAAATTGTTGCGGTAAAAGCAGGTTTTGCACGCAATTTTCTATTACCAAATGGCTTAGTAATGCCTCTTTATCGTGCAAACGAAAAGCAAATTGAAGCTCTACGTAAAGCACGAATTCTTCGTGAAGCAAAGGAACTAGAAGAAGCTCAAGCTTTGGCAAAGAAGGTTGAAGCTATTTCCTTGACAATTGCAGTAAAAACTGGAGAAGAAGGGAAATTATTCGGTTCTGTTTCTACTATGGATTTGTGGAAACGCTATACAGAAGAAGGCATTGAATTAGATAAGGCTTGTATTCGTATGCAACATCCTATTAAAACATTAGGTCACCATCATTTCCAAGTGCGTTTACACAAAGATGTTCATTTGGATTTGTCAGTAGAAGTTGTATCTGAAAACCCAATTGCTTAATTACTTTAATTCTTTCTTAGCATGCCCAAAGAGGTTCAACAGGGAAAAACGCTTCGAGAACCACCATACAGTGTGGATTATGAACAAGCCCTGTTAGCAGCTTGCATGCTAGAAGGGGGACAAGATAGTTTATCTAAGTGTATCGACTTGAAGCTATCACCAAGTTCCTTTTATATTCCTGCACATTCAGAGATATTTAAAGCTTGTTTAAGTTTATATAAATCAAGTTCGCCTGTTAATGTTTTAACAGTTGCCGAACAATTACGCGCTACAGGCTTATTAGAGCGTGTTGGCAATTATGCGTATCTCAATCAAGTAACCGATCGAATTGAAACAACAGCCCATCTGGGGTTTTATGCTAAAAAAGTTAAAGATTTAGAAATTGCGCGCAATCTTGTTCGCTTTTTTTTAACAGGTCTCGAGGATGCTTATCATGGAATTGAAGACATTGATCAATTTCTAGAAAATGTTGAAAGTCACGTTTTAGAAATTAACCAAGGTCGCGTAGAAGAATCAGCAATGACCTTTGATATTCCTTTAGAAAAAGCAATGCTTACCGCTAATAAAATGATCTCTGATGGCGGTGCTATTAATGGAGTTTCAAGCGGATTTCGTGATTTAGATAATCTAACCAGTGGATTTCACTCCGCAGAAATGATTGTTTTAGCTGCTCGCCCATCCATGGGGAAAACAGCACTTGCTTTAAATATTGCCGAATCAGCAATACTGGCTAAAACACCTATACCAACGTTATTATTCAGTCTTGAAATGAGTGCTGAACAATTAGCAATGCGTATGGTTTGTGGGCATGGTCGCATCGACATGACAAAACTAAGAACTGGATTTCTAGATAAATCTCAACAAGCCGTATTAGCAAATTCAGGAAAAGAATTTAAATCAGCCCCCTTTTGGATCGATGAATCAAGCAATTTAACGATTTTGGAACTACGTGCTAAAGCAAGACGTTTACACAACCAACACCCACTAGGACTTATCATTATCGATTACCTTCAATTAGTTGCAGGAACAGATTCCAAAACGCCTCGTGAACAACAAATTGCTGAAATTTCTCGTGGTATTAAAGGTTTGGCTAAAGAATTAAATGTTCCGGTCATTGTGTTGAGTCAGCTTAATCGTGATTCCGAAAAAGAAAATCGCCAACCACGCGTGTCAGATCTACGTGAATCCGGCTCAATTGAACAAGACGCCGATTTAGTTTTACTATTATCTAAACAATTCGATGATAACAATCGACCACTCGAAGGATCAGGAATCTCTGTTGTTCGAGATTTAATCGTTGCTAAACAACGTAATGGCCCCATAGGTACGGTTCCATTAACTTATTTGAAACCTTTCACTCGTTTTGAAAATTTTATAAAAGAAAAAGAATGAAAAAATTAAATTTATTTTTATATTTTTTATTTTTAAATGCTTTACACGCAGATTCTATTGATTTTTTAAATCAAGGTGAATGGCATGTAAATGCTTTAAAAATTAATTTATCTAATAAAAACATTTCTGAAAGTTTTGTGCAAAGCTATATAAGCTTTAAAACAGGTGATATTGTGCATACCAGTGACATCAATAAAATTACCAAGAATCTATACAAGACTAGGTGGTTTGATACAGTTGAGTGGAATGGTCACATTACCAAACAAGGACAATTTGATTTAACCCTAAACGCCACTGTATGTTTAAAAATTGAAGCAATTGAGTTTAAAGGCAATAAAGAATTTAAAAACGAAGATTTAATTGCTGAAATAGGTAGTCGTATAAACTGTCCGCTTAATCAACAATGTTTACAGACAGATATAATTAAATTGAAAAATTTTTATATTACCAAAGGTTTTAATAACGTACAAATTAAAGCCCACACACAACCATCTAAAGACAATTGTGCAAATATTGTTATTGAAATAAACGAAGGATTTCGTTATAAAATAAAAGATATCAAAATAAAAGGTGTAAAAGCATTTCAAGAATCTACATTACTCGATCTTTTGCGTACAAAAACATGGGGAATATTCTCTTGGTTCACAAAAACAGGACGCTATAATGAAGAAATTCTCCTACAAGATATAAACACATTGCAAGATTTTTACCGTAATCATGGCTATCTTGATATCAACATTGATCGTAATAAAGTTAATTTTGAGACCAATGGTAACGCTCTACGAATCACATTTAACATTGATGAAGGCATATGTTATAAGATTCGTAATGTTTCTGTTAGTGCTGATATAACTGAAGATGAAGAATGTTTACTGAAACAAATTCCATTAAAAAAAGGAGATTCTGCTGGTGTAGAAGCTATTGAACAAGCTATTGAATGTCTTCGTAACTTTTATGGAAAATATGGATATATTGATGTTGATGTAAAAGCTCAACGCATTTTACCTCCAGAAGCTGAAGAAAATGAATTAGATCTTAAATTTTATGTAACACGCGGATTCCAATATCATATAAATTCTATTTATATTACTGGAAATGTACATACACAATCACGTGTTATTTTACGTGAATTAAACCTTGCACCAGGAGAAGTTTTAGATCTCACACGTATAAAACGTGCTGAACAACGCCTACAAAACACAGGTTTCTTTAAAAGTGTTTTGATTACTCCTGAAGCTTGTAATTCGGTTTGTGAAAAAAATTTAAAAATAGCAGTTGAGGAAAATAAAACAGGAAGCATTTTCTTTTCAGGAGCATTGAATAGTGTCGATAAATTTACGTTTGGTATTACCTTAAGCCAAAATAATTTTGATTATAAAAATTCAAAGGATTATTACCGCGGAGCTGGACAAAAATTCCAATTAGCCACCACTATTGGTAAAAACTCAAATAGCATCGAATTATCTTTTGAGGAACCTTGGCTTTTTGATCGTGAATTACGATTCGGATTTAACATTTTCCGAACGATGAATAAATATTCAAGTAACGATTACAAAGAACAACGGTTAGGTAGCGAATTCTACTTAGGAAAGCGTTTATTTGAACAAGTGGTTGGAAAACTCTATTATCGTATAGAACAATTTAAATTAACAGGGGTTTCTAATGATGTATCCAAAATTATAAAAAATGAACAAGGTTCTCGTATTACCTCAAAAATTGGATTTTTATTAGAAAGAGATACGCGTGATCAATTCATTTACCCTACAAAGGGTACATACTTAGCTTGGGATAATCAATTTGCAGGTTTAGGCGGTAAGACAAAATATTTCAGAACAAAAGCTACTGCTGCTCGTTGGTTTCTTGTATCCCCCAATCATGAGCAAGTATTTCTCATTGGTGGAAAAACAGGTATGGTCCGTGGATTTGGTGGTAAAGAAGTTCCCTTGTTTGAACGTGAATTTCTTGGAGGACCTGATGATTTGCGTGGTTTTGAATACCATGAAGTTGGTCCTAAAACTAAGGACAAATACAGAGAAAACTTGGGAGGGAAAAGTTTTGCTTTCATGAAAGCTGAATACTCAATAAAATTAAATTCTATTGTACGTGCAGTAGGTTTTTTTGACGCAGGACAAGTAAAAGGATTCAGTTATACTGAACATGATAAAGATGCTAAAAGTGGTAATTTCTGTAGTGATGCAGGACTTGGCCTAAGAATTCATATTATGGGTGCACCTTTTCGTTTAGATTTTGCTTTCCCTTTAAAAACAGATATGTATAATAAAAAGAAAGCACCATATATCGCTTATTCATTTGGTGTATCATTTTAAAGGAGTTTATGGAAAAAAATATGTTTAAAAAATTAGGTATAAGTGCAGGATTAATTGCCAGTTGCTTAACATCGTTAAAAGCTGAAGCTGTAAAAAACATTTTTACAGTGGACATGGCTAAAGTTTATGACAATTTTTACAAAACAAAGCCTGCGCAAGAAAACTTCCAGTTGTTAGCCAAACAAGCTCAAGATGAATTCGAACGCATGATGAAAGAAGGGAAAAAATTGTTCGATGAACGTCAAATTTTGGTTAATAAAATTTCCAATCCTGCTTGCAGCGAAACAACACGTAAAGAGCTAGAAAAACAAATTACTGCTTTGGATGAAACCATCAACAAAAAAGGTGAAGAGGTTAATCGTTTCCGTCAAGAAAAAGACGAAAAATTGAATCAGCAACGCCAAGCTATTTTATCAGAACACTTCAAAGAGATTAATGCCGGTGTTGAAAACTTAGCAAAAGCAAAAAATGCTGATATTATTTTAAATAAAGCAGGGGGAAGCATTTTATATTCAAAAGCTGAATACGATATAACCGATGAAGTTATTGCTACCGTAAATAAACCAGCGCTATCGAATAATAAAAACTTGAATAAAAACAAAAAATAAGCTATATTAATAATATAGAAAACTAAAAAAGGAATATCTATGAAAAACCTTCATTATACATTCAAGCAAATTGTTGATTTAGTTAATCCTTCAAAAATTCAAGGAACAACAACGGTATCCGTATTTCATTCAATTGCTAGTTTGGATAAGGCCATGGAAGGAGATATATCCTTTTTAGGTAACTCAAAATATAAAGCAGAAGTTTTTTCATCTAAGGCTTCTTTGATTTTAGTTCCAAATAGTTACGTTGGCTCGCCACGAGCAGGTCAAGTATTTATGATGGTAGATAATCCTTCAAAAGCATTGGATGCCATTTGTAGGGACATAGAAGCTAAAACAAAACCTCCATTTGTTGCTGGCATTCATCCAAGTGCAGTAATTGACCCTACAGCCAAAGTTTCCCCCAAGGCTTGCGTAGGACCTCTATGTACTATTGGAGCAAACTCCATCATTGAAGACAATGTAACCCTTGTAGCTCATGTCTTTGTTGGAAATGATGTCCTCATTAAATCAAACGCAACAATTCGGCCTAATTGCTCTATTTTAGATAAAACAGAAATTGGAGCTCGTTGTTTCATTGATTCCGGTGTTGTTTTAGGATCAGAAGGTTATGGTTATGAAACCGAAAATGGATGTCATTACCGTTCTCCACAACTAGGACGAGTTGTATTAGAAGACGATGTTGATTTAGGTGCTAACACAACGATTGACCGTGCTCGCATTGCGGAAACACGCATCGGAGAAGGAACAAAAATTGATAATCTTGTACAAATCGGCCACAATGTTATTATTGGGAAACATTGCTTTATTGTCGCTTTTGTAGGAATTGCTGGCAGCACACATATTGGCGATTATGCTGTTATTGGAGGTCAAGTAGGCTTGGCAGGCCATTTAAAAATCGGTAATCATGTTATGATTGGAGCACAAGCAGGCGTTTCTAATGACCTTGCCGATAAGAGTTTTGTACGAGATACCCCTGCTCTGCCATACATGCTAGCCCATCGCATTGAAGCTTTAAAGCGTCGCCTACCGGAATTGTTTAAACGTGTAGACAATCTTGAAAAAACATTTTCTTATTTAACTCAAGATACGACCAAATCTTGCTTCTTAAAAAAAGATGCTACTGACAACATTCAGTAATAGCGATACACATGAAAAACATTAAGGTGTTTTGTAATGCTAAAGACATTACATTCACTCAAACTTTTTGCAAGCAATTGGGTTTATCCTTGGGGTTATGTCAAACCAAATATTTTCCCAATGGTGAATTTTTATTTCAGCTCAATGAAACAGTTAAACAAACCCATGTTATTATCGTAAAAACATTCGCTTCATTGATTCACAAAGACATTTGGGAACTTTTACAAATGGTTAAAACCATAAGTCAAATGCAAGCCAAAAGTATAACGCTTGCACTCCCTTACCTACCTTATTCGCGACAAAAACACTGTTCATGTGGCTGCTTAACATCTCTATTTATTGATTTATTAAAATACACTGGCGTTAATAGAATTTTTACTATCGACATGCATGCACCCGAGCAATGCTCTCATTGGCCTATTTCTGTAATTAATATTTCTATCGAATCATTTTGGATAAACTATTTGCAAACTTTAAACTTAAATTGGACCAACTTCAGTATCTTTGGTGCAGACAAAGGTGCTTCTCATCGTGCCGAGATAATAGCTAAGCATTTTAATTGCCCTAGTGGATATTTAGACAAAAAACGCGAATCAAACCATGTTATTATCCAAGGCATCCACGGTAGTTGCCACAACAAACACATTTTACTCATCGATGATCTCATGGATACAGGAAATACAATCCTGCAAGCAACACACTATCTAAAGCAATCAGGAGCTCTTGACATTACAGTATTGGTAACCCACTGTCAACTTGATGATAAACAAATTGAAGTTTTAACAAGCACACCTATTCGTAAATTGATTTTAACTGATACCTTACCTACAATCTCGCTTAAATCCATCAATATTTCTGTTGAAAAACTACCAGTTATTAATCTACTTACAGAAGCTATCTTAATAAATAATTTTTACTTTTAATACCATCGATTCTCATCATTTGCGTCAAACTGTTTAGCTGAAGGTATTTCAGGAAAACTTATAAGTACATCTGCGCCTAAAATTTTTACTTCTGAATTTGAATATATTCTTTTATATTTTTTTAAATAATTATTTGATATAGTATTCGAACCACCACTAATCGCTAAAAAAACACGATAATCTGCATTGGTATACCAAGATAAAGATATCCAATTTTGAAAATCATACTCCAAACCTTCGCCATAAGGTAAAACAGTAAGTTTATATACACTTTCTCTTGTCGGATCAGGCGTATATAAATTTGTCTTATCTACATAAGAACTTGGTACAAAATCTACCATCTCAGGTGATACCTCACTACACCCTGTATCAGTAGAAATCTGATTAAAAATTAAATAGTAAGACCGATAACTTTTTATAAGTGTATCCGTTTCATCTAATGTCTTTTTCAAACAAAAATCTTCATAAAAATCTTTCAACCGAGGAACTGCAATTCCAGCCATAATGGAAATAATGCAAATTGGAAATAATGCAAATCACCACCATCAATTCCATTAAAGTAAACCCTTTTATCCCTTTATTCCTTGTGTCCTTGTGTCCTTGTGTCCTTGTGTCCTTGTGTCCTTGTGTCCTTGTGTCCTTGTGTCCTTGTGTCCTTGTGTCCTT
>CAKUXH010000015.1 GCA_934700265.1 uncultured Opitutales bacterium | reverse complement strand
ATTGTAGTCGATATGTAACGTATGCGAATAGATGTTCAGAAGCAGAAAGGGTAAATATTTTAACAGAAAAAAATGTAGAGAAAAAGAATTTGTATTGTATTTTTTTGAGAAATTCTGAAACAGATAAACTGTCTACGGAGACAATGAGTGGACAAAAAAACCTAGATGTTATTGTTAATGCAAATAGCCTCAATCAAGAGTTTTTGGATAAAGATTTTAATACAAGCGTGCAAGCTCAACAGGCCAAAATACTAATTGCCCCAGTGACAAAAATATAAGTTGTAGGGCAAATTTATTTGATTAATTTTATAAAAATGTTTATTATAAATAAAAATGGTATATTTATGGATAAAAAAGCAAAGTTATTGGATATTTTAACAACTATTTTAGGGCAAGAAGTTAATGAAACAGCGAGTAATGAAAATCTAGAAGTATGGGATTCATTATCTCATATAGAGATTATTGTTACAGTTGAAGAAGAATTTGGGATTAAAATACCACAGGAGAAAATTTCTGAAGTTACCAATTTTAAAAATCTTTTAGCAACGATAGAATCATTATGTTAAAACTTATTTTTGATTATTTGGGGATTATTGTAAAGTCTATAGATAAAGGAATTGATTGTTATATAAGACTTAGATATGAAGTCGAAAATGAGGTTTTTCAAGATAATTTTCAGCAAATGCGAGGAATTTTCTTAAAGAAAAAATGTTGTCCACGAATAGAACTTATCGAAGATTTGAGTGGTTCTAAAGTTTTATCAAAGTTTATTAATTCTCAGAATGAAAAAATTTATCATTTGGTTTATCGTGTAGATCAACTACAAGAAAAACTTTCATTGATATTAGAACAATTGAATATTCAAGTTTTATTGCCTATAAAGGCGGGAAAGGTACTTTAAGAATGTTTGTTTTGTGATGTTCAAATAATATGGTGGAATACAAATGATAGATTTTTTTCTAAAAAGATCGCTTTCTCGTTTGGAAATTTTAAAGAGTAATTTGACAAAACTTCCGCGAAAAATTGTTCATATTAAAGTATATCGTAATCATGCTTTTGAACCTATGGAAGGTATGTTACGTAAATTTTTATTAGTTTCAGGATTACAGGCCGAATTTTCTTATAGTGATTATAACGATAGTTTCATTTTTTCTGAAAATCATGAAGACTTTGATTTATATGTTATTTGGATTGATTTTTCCCATTACACACAAACAAATATTTCTGTATGGTTTCAGGAACGAATACGGTGTTTACAAGCCATTACATCTAAACCGATTTTTGTATATTATATTGGTTTAACACATCTAAATATTAATGGTGCTGCTGTAGAAAATGCAAATACCATTAAGCAAGAATTAAAAGAAGCATTTTATGATAGTGAGAAAGCAGAATATTTAGGTACGAGATTATCAGCAAAGGCGCTTGTTAAGATTGCTCAAGAACTTGGTTTAAAATATTTTCCTTCTTTTTTTAAAACGCCTCTTAAGGTGATTATAGTTGATCTTGATAATACACTTTATCGTGGAGTTTTAGGGGAAGATGGAATTGATAATCTTGTTTTTAATTATGCTTTTCAGGAACAATTGAAAATATTAAAAAATGAAGGTGTGTTACTGGCAATTGTTTCTAAAAATGAATACGAAGATATTTATGAATTATTTGAAAAACGTAAAGATTTTATCCTAAAATGGAATGATTTTTCGATTCATCATGCCTCTTGGGAAAGTAAAGCTGTTGTGATTGAAAAAATAACGAAACAATTTAATGTCGGGTTAGATAGTGTACTTTTTATTGACGATAATCCAGGTGAAATACACCTCGTAAATCAATGTTTACCTGACGTTCATACACTTCTTGCTGATGAGGAAGTTTGCTATAAATTTAATTTATATCCTTTGTTAGAACGTTATCTGATTACACAAGAAGATACGCTTCGTCAGTCAGACATCCAAGCATCTCAGCAAAGAGAATCGTTAAAAAAAACATTAGATGTTGATAATTACTTTAAACAATTGAAAATGACATTATCATTTTCTTTAGATAAACAAGAACATATAAACCGTGCGATACAATTACTTAATAAAGCTAATCAGTTTATTTTTTCGTTTAAAAGATATTCACTTGGAGAAATTAAAAGTAATCAGCACATATTAACAATTAGTCTTAAAGATGCGTTATCGGATAGTGGAATTATAGGAGTTATTGTTGCTTCTATTAATATAAATCAGTTAAAAATTGATGAACTTGTTGTGTCCTGTAGAGCATTGGGACGTCAAATAGAAACAATAATGCTTGATACAGGTTTTCATTATTTGTCTGAGCAGCTCAAGGTGACTGAAGGCATGCTTATCGATTTTGTACAAGGGCCTCGAAATACGCCAGCTAAAGTTTGGTTAGAACAATATACTCATTGTTCTATTTCTGGTAATAGGTTAATTGAGACAAAAGTAAAAAATATAAAACCTAACTCTTTTATTGAGGTACAATTTATATGAAATTTTATTTTAAAAATTACACTAATTTTTCTGAACAAGAAAATTACGATATTTTGGAACTTAGGAATGCTCATTTTGTTCGAGAAAATATGTATCATATGAATGTAATAAATAAAACCGATCTTTTTCATTGGTTAGAATCCTTAAAAAGTAGTAAAACTTGTAAATACTGGGGGATTTTTTTAGATAACCAACTTATAGGTTCTATCGATTTAACTAGCATAAATTTGAATAATAAGTTTGCTGAATGGGGATTTTATATAAACAAAAAACATTTAGGAATTGGTGCTTTAGTAGAGTATTTGGGATTAGAGCATTTTTTTGAATCTTTAAATTTTAAAACAGTTCTTGCAGGTGTTTATGAAAAAAATAAAAACGTGTATCATTTGCATAAAGATAAATTTGGTTTCAAGGAAAATTCCATTTATAATCGACAGGAGGGACAAAGAAAATTTTATGGATTAACCTTATCAAAAGAAGTTTGGGTGCAGCGGAAAGAACGTATATATCAAATACTTACGAAAGTTTATAATATAGAAGCGGTTGTTTGGGAATAATGCTAAAAACTCTTTATTTTTTAGTATTTCTAGCTTGATTATGAAAGTGCTTCAGATATAATTATGTATGATATATGTTTAGTTGTTCGGATGAAGTCTTGTTGGAATTAGCATGGAAACATAAATTGCAGCAAGTTTCACGTTATCTATTACATGATTTGAGCAATTATTTAACTGGAAGTTTAGCATTAAGTGAACTTTGTTGTTTAGGTTCTTCTTCCGATTTAAAGGAGGATATTGTCACGATTCGTAACAATTGTTATAAAGAAAGGGAACTGTTGATGCGGCTCTCACAATTGAATCATTCAAAAATGAATACGTTGACTTATATAGACTTAAAAAATTTCATTGATGATTTGATGCCAGTGTTCCGTTGCATATTGCCATCGCATGTGGATTTGTCTTTTGAGGCAAACAATGTATCTACGCGTGTTATTCAATTTAAACCAGAGTTTTTGCATCGAATTTTTATACAATTTATTTTTAATGCTGCGGAAGCTTTAAAGAATGTTTCAGAACCTCGGGTAAAAATTACTGGTTTGGTTGAAAATGAAAAATTGATATGTCTTATTGAAGATAATGGTTATGGAATTTCACAAAATATTTTACAACACATAGAACAACCTTTAGCTGCTTTGCAACCAAGAGATGAGTTGCATTTGGGGTTAGGCTTGTTTATGGTTCGCTATTATCTTACTATCATGAATAGTTCTTTTGAGATAAAATCGGAAGAATATAAAGGTACTCAGATAAAAATTTATTTCCCAGCTTTGGCTTAAAATGAATAAAAAATATCCTATTGTAATTTTAGATGATGATTCAGCAATTTTGCGTGCGCTCCAAGAAACTTTGAAATTAGAAGGTTATACCTGTTTTGGAAGTGTACACGCCAAAGAAGCGTTAAATTTTATAAAACAACAAACATGTGCGGTTGTTTTATCTGATCAACGCATGGCAGAAATAAGTGGGACTGATTTTTTAAAGCAAGTAAAAGATATTCAAGAAACGTGTTCGCGTTTACTGATTACAGGAGTTCTTGTGAGCGATATGTTTTTAGAAGCAATCAATTCCGCAGAAGTTTTTCGTTGTTTGGCTAAACCTTGGATTCGTGAACAATTATTAAAGACGGTGGAAGATGCTTATAGTTTTTTTGAGAAAAAGTTAGCCGGTCAAGAAGCTCAGCGAGCATTGCTTGAAACAAATCAAGCGTTATTAGAGGAAAATATTCAACTGCGGAACAAATTAAAATAATTGCTATGAAGGACACTTCTATTTTAATCGTTGAGGACGATAGCAATTCAGCATTTGTTTTAAAAACAATACTTCAAAAGGCTGGATACGATATTTTGCCAATTGCTTCCAATGGTGAATTGGCGCTTAAGCTTATAGAGGAAAACCATCCTGCACTCGTTTTGATGGATATTTCATTATCAGGTCAAATGGATGGTATTGAGACTGTTATCGAGATACATAAGCATTACGATATTCCTGTCATTTATTTAACTGGTCATACCTCTGAAGTCATTGTTAAGCGTGCAAAAGAGACAATACCTTATGGATTTATTTTAAAACCATATACAACACAGATGGTATTGGTGACAACAGAAATGGCTTTTCATAAGGCACGAGTAGAGAAAGAATCAAAGGAGGCAAAGTTACGTTTATCGGTTACATTGGGAAGTTTAACATCTCCTGTGTTTTCGGTATTGCCTAATAAGCTTATAAATTACGTTAATAGTGCTGGAGTGAAATTTCTAAATCTGCCGATTTGTAAAATCTTAAATAAGAATATCGAAGATATTTTACCTCTATTTAGTTCAGAAAATAAGACGCAAAAAGCTTGTTTATTCTCTTTTCAAGGGCAAGATTTTTCAAAGGCAAGTGATCAGCATGTTATTTTTTTTGACGCTTCTGGCAATGAACGCCATTTGCATATTCAAATTTCAGCTTTAAAAGATATTTATCATGAGATTAAAGGTTATGTTATTTCTTTAAATGATTTTACTGAGCAATTTTATGCTGAGCAAAACAATCAAATGTTGGCTAAATCTTTGGATAATTCCCAAGAAGGTGTGTTAGTTATTTGTGCGGAAGATGATTTTAAAATTCTTTATGCAAATCAATGTTTGTTGAAAATTTTTAAGAGGACGAATAATTCATTAGTAGGGGTTCCCTTATCTCAATTCTTTTGTGATAATTTTAATGAGAGTATTATCCGTGCGATTAAAGAACGGTGTGCTTATTCGTCAGATACAAATGTTGTTTGTGAAGATGGTACAGAAAAAATTACAAATTGGACATTATCACCCTTTGGAAAGGATAAAATTGCAATAACTGTTAGAGATGTTACTCAGTTAAGAAAATTAGAAGAAAATCTTAGACATGCGCAAAAACTTGAAGCCGTTGGACGTTTGGCAAGTGGTATAGCTCATGATTTTAATAATCTTCTTGCTGTGATAAATGGTTGTACGGACCTTGCGCTTAGATCGTTAACGGAACAGGAAAAGTTAGCGGAGTATTTACAAAGTATAAAAAAGGCAGGTCAACAGGGAGCCATACTTGTTCAGCAATTAATGATGTTTAGTCGAAAAGATCAAGGGAAAGAAGAAAGCAAAATAGAATTTTCTTCAGCTAAAACCATTCGGCAGACGTTGGATATGTTGAAAAATTATCTGGGTAAGTCTGTGGTATTTTCGACCTGTTTGGATGATACATTGGAAAATATAAAAATTAATCCAAACTGTCTGGGGCAAATTTTAGTAAATCTATGTGTTAATGCGAAAGATGCGATGCCAAATGGGGGTGAAATTTCTGTTGTTGTTACTAACTATAAAGGTTGTCCGGAAGGGCTGCTTGATGGTAATTTTGCACAGATACAGGTAAAAGATACAGGTGTTGGGATGTCGACGGAAATTCAGAAGAAAATTTTTGAACCGTTTTTTACGACAAAACCTATTGGACAAGGGACAGGGCTTGGTTTGACAAGTGTTTATGGTCTTATAAAAAGGTGTGGAGGTACAATACAGGTTGAGAGTTCTCTTGGCCGAGGATCTGTATTTACTATTTTTATTCCACAAGATTTAGTAATACCGGAAAATATTTCGTGCTTAACGAATAATTGTCCTAAAGAGAAAAGTTGTTTTTTGAATGTGGATGCACGTGTTGCTAAGTTTTTGATTCCTTGTTTAAAAAATGATAATTGGAAGATTTGTGAACAGAAAGCAGATGCAATGATCGTTATTTCTCATGAAAAAAGTGCAGATGTTTATATTCCGAAAGAATTTTGCTTAAATGAAAAGATTCAACATCCGTTAGCTGCTGCACAAATTTTAAAAGAAATTCATAACATGGCATGGAATATGCTTAATAAAAGTTAATTTCTTATGAAAATGGTGAAATACCCTTGAAATTTTTATAAAACATGTCATAAATAGAGTAAAGGAACGTTCACCGGAATGGATATTAGGAGGACTATTATATGAATGGATTGTTTTGGTTAGCGCCTATTGCAGGATTGTGTGCATTGGGCTTTGCTGTTTATTTTTATAAACAGATGATCAAGGAGGATGAAGGCAATGAGACCATGCGAACGATTGCTTCTTACGTTAGAGAAGGGGCTATGGCTTATTTAAAGCAGCAATATAAAGTTGTTGGTTTTGTATTCATTGTTTTAGCTATTTTATTGGGGATTCTTGCCTATGGATTTGATTTACAAAATCATTGGGTACCATTTGCTTTTTTAACAAGTGGCTTATTTTCTGGTTTAGCTGGATTTTTTGGAATGAAGACAGCAACTTCTGCATCATCACGTACAGCAGAGGCAGCTCGTCATTCTCTTAATAAAGGATTGACAGTAGCTTTCCGAAGTGGCTCTGTTATGGGATTAACAGTGGTTGGGTTAGCCTTAGTAGATTATTCCTTTTGGTTTTTTGTTTTGAATCATTGCTTGCCTTGTGCAACTCAGGCAGAACATGCTTTGTTGATTACAACAACGATGGTAACGTTTGGTATTGGTGCTTCTTTGCAGGCTTTGTTTGCTCGTGTTGGCGGTGGTATTTTTACAAAAGCTGCTGATGTTGGAGCTGATTTGGTGGGTAAAGTTGAAGCAGGAATTCCAGAAGATGATCCTCGTAATCCTGCAACGATTGCTGATAATGTTGGCGATAACGTTGGTGATGTTGCTGGAATGGGTGCAGACTTGTATGAATCTTATTATGGTTCTATTTTGGCCGCTGCATCCTTAGGTGCTTTGGCCTTTTTCAATAAGCCTGATTTGCAGTGGAATGCCGTATTAGCTCCTGTTTTAATGGGTGCTTTGGGTGTATTTTTGTCCTTGTTCGGAATCTATTGTGTAAAAGTTAATGGGGCTGAAAATGGAAAAGCTATTTTAAAGGCATTGGATCGGGGTATTCATGTGGCTGCAGCTGGATTAGTGGTTGTATCCTACTTTTTATTAAACTATTTAGGGTTGGGTATACATATCTGGGGCGCTTTGGTTGCCGGTTTGATAACAGGTATTGTTATTGGTAAAGGAAGTGAATATTATACATCTGCGGAATATAAACCAACACGCCGCATTGCTGAAAAAGCAGAAACGGGAGCAGGACCAGTTATTATTGGTGGTTTAGGTGAAGGTATGGCTTCTACGATGATTCCTGTGTTTGCTGTGGTTATCGGAATGTCTTTGGCCTTTGGTTTTGCATCACATTTTAATTTTTCTGCTATCAATGAAGGATTGTATGGAATTGGGTTAGCAGCGGTTGGAATGTTGTCTACATTAGGAATTACGTTGGCAACGGATGCTTATGGACCGATTGCTGATAATGCAGGTGGTAATGCAGAAATGAGTGGTTTGCCCGGAGAAGTTCGTCAGCGTACCGATGCTTTAGATGCAATTGGAAATACGACTGCTGCAACCGGAAAAGGTTTTGCGATTGGTTCAGCAGCTTTGACGGCATTAGCATTGATTGCATCTTATATTCAAGAATTAAAGCTTGGCTTGATTCGTATTGGTAAAGATGTTATTGAAGTTAATGGTACGATGTGCAATACTAGCGATGTATCTTTGGTCCAATTGATGCACTTTTTTGAAGTTCATTTGTTAAATCCACGCGTTTTAATGGGTATGTTTGTGGGTGCAATGCTTGCATTCGTATTTTGTGGAATGTCTATGAATGCGGTAGGACGTGCTGCAGCTAAAATGGTTGAGGAAGTCCGTCGCCAATTCCGTGAAATTAAAGGAATTTTAACAGGAGAAGCAAAACCAGATTATTCTCGTTGTGTTCGTATTTCAACGGAATCAGCACAGAGAGAAATGTTATTACCTGCTTTGTTAACAATTGCATTCCCATTTGTTGTTGGTATATGCTTAGGTGTGCCTGGTGTTGTTGGTATGCTTGCAGGAACATTGTCGTGTGGTTTCGTATTGGCTATTTTCATGGCAAATTCTGGAGGAGCCTGGGATAATGCGAAAAAATACATTGAAGAAGGTCATTTTGGAGGTAAAGGTTCTGAAGCTCATAAGGCTGCTGTCATTGGTGATACCGTTGGAGATCCTTTCAAGGATACAGCTGGACCTAGCTTGAACATCTTATTGAAATTAATGACGATTGCTTCTATTATTGGAGCGGGTGTAACATTAGTTTTTCAATTTTAGTGTTGCAAACAGATAAGAAGTTGTTTCATACTCTTATCTGTTAGTTGGGAGAGATGACAGAGTGGCCGATTGTGCAGCACTGGAAATGCTGTGTACTCGCAAGGGTACCGAGGGTTCGAATCCCTCTCTCTCCGCCAGGATTTAAAAGCCCGATTTTCGGGCTTGTTTTATTAAAAGTATTGTAAAGATTGTTTTTTCTCTTCGGTTTTGTAAATATGCTTGCGATTTACGCTAAATATGTGGTAAAATAATATTCTTAGGGATTACTTTTGCTATGGTTAAATTGATGAAATGTTTTTTTAGTTGTTTATGTAGTTTGATAATTTGCCATGCAGAAGAACCTCGTAAGGAAGTACGTAATCTTTTATTAAATGAGGTGAAACAAACTTGGGAGTTGCCAGAACATTCCTTAAAGAATATACAAGTGAATGGATCAGAAGAAGTATTACCTACTTCAAACGTGGAAACAATTTTAAAGACAATTATTATTCCAAAGCTTTGCGTAAGTGGATTACCATTAGGCCAAGCTTTGAGTGTTTTAACCGAAATTGTTCGTGTTTATAATTTTAGTGATAAAGGATTTAATTTTGTATTGATTGATCCCGAGCAAAAAGCAGGGACTATAAATCTAGATGTAACAAGTATTAGTTTATGGAAAATTGTTCAGTATTTGCAAGAGCAGACACATTTTGAAGCCAGTTTTGAAGATAATATTATTGTTTTTAGAGATGAGCATAGACATGTGGATTTTTTAACTACGCAAGCTTTTCCAATTGCACGAGGTCATGTTCTTCAGCTATTAAATCATTGTCAAATTTTTGATAAAAATCAGGATGAAGAAAGTTTATTAAAAAAATTTTTTCAAAAGCTTGGTATTCCTTTTGATGATAAACGAACAGGATTTGCTTATGATGGTCAGAATATTGTTGTAACGCATTTTCCTGTTTTTTTAAAAAAAATACAAACGATTGTTGGGCTTTATCGACAAAGTCAGCAAATTTCTATTGAAACAAAATTTCTAGAAGTACAACAAGGTATTTTGGAGGAATTGGGATTAAAATGGAATTCAGGGATGGATAATCACGTAAAATTGGATACGAGCACATCTTTACGTAATTTGCCTTCTTTGCAAAGTGTGAATATGGCTAAGCAAAATGCAACGATAGAATTACCACAATTTCCAAATGCATTAAATTTTGGAGCTAATGTAGGTAATTTTTTAGATGCAAATACAATATTGAATCGTTATCAGATGAATATTCTGCTGCGAGCTATAGAACAACGTTCTGATGCAGATCTTATGAGTGCTCCAAAAGTAACTGTGTTATCAGGTAGAAAAGCTGAAATCGTTGTTGCTCAGGAGTTAAGATACCCTGAAAGTTACCGTGATGGGCATGCCGAAGTTGGGCAAGCTGGAACAGGATCAGCATCTGCAGGTACCGCCTTAATTGCTGGTGTTCCCGAAAAATTTGTTACTCGTAATGTTGGCGTAGAAATGTCAGTAACACCTATGGTCGAAAATAATCGAAACATTCACCTTTGTTTGGAACCTTGTGTAACAGAATTTGAAGGTTTTGTTGAATATGGAGGTAAAAATGTTGTTACGCATGGCAATGCTACAACCTCGTATAGTTCAGGTTATTTTCAGCCAATATTTTCAACGCGTAAAATAAAAACAGAAGTTTCTTTGAGTGATGGGTCGACTTTAGTTATGGGAGGCTTGACACGAGAAGAAGTGAGAGAAACCTGTGATAAAATTCCATTTTTTAGTCAAATTCCTTTGTTGGGGAAGTTGTTTACATCTAAAGGTCAAACTTTACAAAAAAAGAATTTGCTTATTTTTGTAACTGCTAACCTTGTTGATGGATACGGCCATTATGATACTCCACAAGAAATTTCGCCAAAGCAATCGCTTTAATAAAGGGACTCTACTTTTTATAGCAATGATAACAACAGCTTTGGCAGGTGGTTTTATTTTATCTTCGTATCAGAAAATTTGCTATTTAAGAAAAGATTTACAAGAAATTAAAAAAATACATAAAGAAAAACAGGTTTTAATTTTTGCACAATGGGCACTAAGTAAATTAAAAAAATTAGCTACGGATGATTTTATAATTCCTTACAAAAACGATGAGAAATTACATTTTTACGATGTTCGGACAAAAGAAATTCGTGATTTAGGTACTATTGATTTAGCCTTAAATAAATCTACTTGTAGAGTATTTGTAGATGTACTTGAAGATGATTCTTATGACTTTTGTTGTGCTTTTCAGGAAAATGGGTTACGGAAAATAATGATGGATGAGTGTTTTCGTGAGATTCCACATTCTAAAAAAGATGAAATAAAAAAACGATGGGAAATTCTGCAATCAGAAAATGAACTTTCAACGCCTTTATTTCTACCATTGATTAAACAGTGTGAAATTTTAAATAATAACTTAACAGTAGATTTATATAATCCTTTTGATCGACCATTAAGCGGTTCTGTAAAAATTAAAGTGCAAGGTTACGAAAGAAAAATATCTGATCATAATGTATCAACACTAAGCACTATTCCCAAAAATATAGAAAAAAGTGTAGTCCTTAATTTATTGGCGCAAGGGTCTTTCACTATTAAAATTAATTTTCCAGAAGATTTTTTTATACAGAAAATATGTGTTGGGAATTTATGCTTAGAAAAAAATTTAACTTCAGGCAGGTACCAAATTGTTTATTCGGATTTAGATAAACCTTTTAAATATACTTTAAAAACTTCCATAAAATCTCGAAAGCTAGGTGCTTGGGGGCGTAAGGCGAAGACGGAGAATACATTGGTACAAAATGAAACTAGATATTCTTTGCCTATTTTTGAAACAAAAAATTGGATTCAACAACTTAATGCTTGTTGTTTTTTCTGTGAAAAAACTAGACCGTATCGAATCATAGATAATTTTGATATGAAAGATGATGATGGTATTAAATTAAGAGATTTCTTTTGGAATTTTACAATTAAATCACCTCAAGCAATATCGCTTAATTTTAATGGTTCGGAAGTATATTTGAAAAATCAGTTTAAAAAACTAGGATTTTTTAATTCAGATGTTGAATTAGATAAAGAAGTCAAAAATAACTTGTTACATCAACCTTATGGAAATGCAATTGATTTTCTAGAGCAGTTAAAAATTTATCAAAATAAAATGGAATTTTTTGAAAAATTAACACACCGTACAGAAACTTTTTTTATTCAATCTTTTTACGAAAATATAAGATGTGATTTAGTTGTTTATCGAACATGCATTGGGCCAACTTACAGAGATTGGAAAATAAAAAACATAAAAATAATTTCTGAAAAATATAAATACCCTAGTATTCATAATAAAAAAAGATGTTTTTTTGATGGACGTATCGATTTGCATAGGTGAGACTAAAATTCTATGGGAAAATCATTCGTTCATTTGCATGTACATTCGGAATATAGTTTATTAGATGGTGCTTGTAAAATAGAACGATTGATAAAGCGGGCTTCAGAATTAGAAATGTCCGCATTAGCTTTAACTGATCACGGTAACCTTTTTGGTATTCCTCAATTTTTTAATGCCGCTAAAAAAGCTGGAATAAAGCCTATTTTAGGATGTGAAGCCTATCTCCTTTACGAAGGAAGTCGTTTAGAAAAACAAAGAACTCAAGGCGTAGAAAATCTTAGATTGGCCCATACGTGTTTGCTTGCTAAAGATTTAGATGGTTTCCTTAATTTAACACAGCTTATATCAGATGCACATGTTAATGGTTTTTACTATAAACCTCGAACAGATCTTGAGCAACTTGCTAAATATAGCAAAGGTTTAATGGCGACTTCAGGCTGTATTACAGGTGTTATTCCTCAGTTTTTACTTAGAAATGAATATCAAAAAGCTCAGAAAGCTTTAGGATTGTTTGTAGATATTTTTGGTAAAGAAAATTTTTATGTTGAATTGCAAAACCAAGGAATGTCCGAACAGGCGGAAATAAATCCATTTCTTTGTAAGCTTGCTAAAGAGTTTGGGGTAAAATGTATTGCAACAAACGATGTTCATTATGTGTATGCATCTGATTGGGAAGCTCAAGATGCTTTACTTTGTATCCAAACAGGGAGCAAAATAAATGAAGAACAACGTATGCGTATGCCAACACATCAATTTTATCTCAAGTCTCGAGATGAAATGGAAATGGCATTTAAAGACTATCCAGAGGCTTTAGATAATACATTGGAAATCGCAGAACGTTGTAATGTAGATTTACCTTTTGGGGATAATCATTATCCTGTATTCAATTTATCACATTTACCTGAATCTTATCGACAAAAATATAAGACTCATAAAGATTTGTTTTACGATTTATGCATACAAGGACTTAAAAAACGTTATAATATCGATTATGAAACCGAACAAGGACCTGATGCCTTTGGTTTTACAGCTAAAGAAATTATCGAACGATTACGTTACGAGTGGAAGATTATCGAGCAAACAGGGTTTACAGATTATTTTCTTATTGTATGGGATTTTATTCACTGGGCTAAAACACAAGGAATTTCAGTAGGGCCAGGTCGTGGCTCCGCAGCTGGTTCTTTGGTGGCTTATTTAATGACGATTACAGATACGGATCCTATGCGGTTTAATCTCCTTTTTGAACGTTTCTTAAATCCAGAGCGCATATCGCCACCAGATATTGATGTTGATTTTTGCATGCGACGTCGTGAGGAAGTTATTCAATATGTAAGACGTATTTATGGGGAATCTAATGTTGGAAATATTATAACATTTGGAACATTGGGTGCAAAGATGGTTGTTCGTGATTTAGCGCGTGTTTATGATATTCCTTATTCTGAGGCTGATCGTTGGTCTAAGATGATTCCAGATGATTTGCATATTACTTTAAAAGATGCTTTGGAAAAATCTTATGAATTAAAACAAGAGGTAGAAAATAATCTTTCTGCGGAAAAAATATTTGAGGAAGGCCAGGTGCTAGAAGGGGTAGCGAGAAATTCTGGAACGCATGCTTGTGGTATTATTATTTGGGATAAACCTTTATCAAATTTAGTTCCAACGACTTTACAAGATGGTGCTTTAACAACACAATATTCGAAAGAGTATGTGGAAGGTTTAGGGTTATTAAAGATGGATTTTTTAGGGCTAAAAACCTTAACAATTATTAATGATGCCCAAAAGCTTGTACGGGATCAAATTGATCCAACTTTCGATATTAGCCACATCCCTTTTGAAGATGACTTAACTTTTAAAATGCTGAACAAGGGTGAAACGACAGGAGTGTTTCAATTGGAATCTCCTGTTGTTCAAAATATGTCAGCAGTTTGAACTTAATTCTATTGATGAGATTAGTGCACTTAGTGCCCTAAATCGTCCAGGACCTATGGAATGGATTCCTGATTATATCAATGGGAAAAAACATCCTGAACAGATAAAATATATTCACCCATTGCTAGAACCAGTCTGTAGAAAAACATACGGTATTCTGGTCTTCCAGGAGCAGGTTATGCAGGCTGCTCGTGTTATTGCAGGTTATAGTCTTGGTGGGGCAGATATTTTGCGACGAGCCATGGGGAAGAAAAAAGTTGAAGTCATGAATGCTCAGCGTGAAGTTTTTGTAAAAGGTGCTTGGGAGCATAATAGTATCCCTGAGGGAAAGGCTAATGAAATCTTTGACGTATTGGCAAAATTTGCAGGTTATGGTTTTAATAAATCTCACTCAGATGCTTATGCTATCATTATTTATCAAACAGCTTATTTGAAAGCACATTATCCTACGCAATTCATGGCAGCTATTTTATCATCTGAATTGGGTAATGCGGATAAATTATCTTTTTATATTGAAAATTGTCGTTCTAATTTGAATATTGAAATTTTAGGACCAGATATTAACGAATCTTTGGGGGTATTTACACCAGTACCTGATGTAACTAAGCGTCAAATACGATTTGGCTTATCTGCCATAAAAGGCGTTGGAGATGCAGCTTCTTCACGTATTTTAGAAGAAAGAAAGGTGCATGGTAGTTTCAAATCATTTGTTGATTTTGCCAAGCGAGTTGATCCTAAAGCTTCTAATAAGCGTGTAGTTGAAAACCTTATTAAAGCTGGAGCTTTTTTTGGTGAAGATAGGCGCTATTTGTTGGACAATATGGAATCGCTTTTAAAGGCAGCATCGATTGCTCAGCAGGACTTTCAGAGAGGACAAGGTTCTTTATTTGACTTTGATGAAATGTTAGGGCCTACAGAGATAGAAAAAAGTGATAAGGTTTCTAGCGCTGTTTCAATGCCACTTTTTGAAAAATTAAAATATGAGAGAGAGTTATTAGGTTTTTATTTGTCAGGGCACCCTTTAGATACCTTGCATGGACTTGAAACTGTTTTTCAAACGTATAAACCAGAAGAATTACCATTGGTTCCTAGTGGAGAAGAATTTCGAATTTGTGGAGTTGTAGAAGAGGTATCGAAGCGTATTTCTAAAAAGAATAATCGTCCATGGCTTTCGTTTTCACTTTCTACGAAAGATATGCGTTATGATTTGCAGCTTTTTTCAGAAAATTTTGAAAAATATGAAAGTTTAGTACAAGAAGGGACTTTACTTATTGTTGAAGGTATAGTTCGAAAGACCGAAGATGGTTATCAACTAAATACGCAACGTGTTATTGATTTCAATAAAAACTTTTCAAATTTAATTAAATCTTTACATTTTATTCTGTACCCGAATGAAGTTGCCATAGATTTTTGTGAAAATTTACGTCAAATTATTTCTCAAAAAGCAGGTTCTTTAGATGTTAAAGTTAGCTTTTATATAAATGATGAATATGCTCTTGAAGGAGTTTTACCTTATGGGGCTCGTACGGAATTATCATTGGACGATATTTTTGCTTTAAGAGCTCACCCTGGGGTTTATGGGGTAGAAATTACTCCAAGTCCTATTGTACCTTTCCCTAAAAAAGATTTTCGCAGGATAGCTCGGCAAAATGATTGGTGAGTGTTTATATCTTTGTATTTGTTTTTTCAACCAACCAAACGAAATCTTTTTTGCGAATAATTTTTACAATTTCATTAGCTTCAATATTGCCTTGAATGGCGTGTGCTTCTAAAATTTTATTTTGGTACTTTATTTTCCCTGAAGGCATGAGTAC